>CAYYEE010000437.1:0-4293 GCA_964470775.1 uncultured Planctomycetota bacterium
CTGCGCTATCTGCAAACGTTGACCGAAATTGCGGTGGAGAAGAATTCAACGATCATCTTCCCGCTGCCGATTGATCTCTTGACAGTCCTGCGCAACATCGTGACGCCAGCGACAACCCCGACTCCTGCGCGCACGTCCGAAGGAAATGCAGCATCTGGCTCTCCGCCTCGGCCGGGTTCGCCTTCACCCCGTCCTTGATCAGCTGACGCCACCGCGCCGCCATCTCCTTGCGCCGGCCCAGCAGCGACCGCGCCTGCTCGCTCTGGTCCCGCGCCTGCTCCAGCGCCTGCTCCAGCGCCGCCCGCCGCTCCAGCACAGGCGACACCACCGCCTGGTCCAGCGCCAGCAGCGCCGCCACCGCCAGCGCCGCCGTCAGAAGAACGCGCTCTCGTTTCAAGCCGGCCACACCCTACTCCCTGTTCAGACACCTGAACGTGAAAGAAAACGCCACTTCCGGCGCCGCGCCCCCCGCCTCGCGCACGTACAGCGTGCTCACGTCCCCAAAAGCCCGGCAAGCCCGAATCCGGTCCAACACCGCCAGCGCCGCCCGTTCGTCCGCCGCCTTGCCCGCCACTACCACACGCCGGTCGTGGCTCAGCGCCAGGCTCGTCAGCCACGCCCGCGACTCCACCGGAAAAGCCAGCGCCAGCTCGCGCAGCGGGTCGAGCGCCTTGGGCCGCCGGTCCGTCCAACCCCGCGCCAGCGCCACCTTGCGCGCCACCTCCCGCGCCGCCTCGACATCCGGCCGCATCGCCTCCAGCCTCGCCTGCAGCTCCGCCAGCTCCTCCGCGTCCCGCCGCCACGACTCCGCAAACGCCCCGCCCGCGATCAGCGCCGCCGCCGCCGCCGCCAACCCCCATCCCAGCCTCCGGCCCCACCGCGGCCTCGCCGCCGCCGCAAAACGCGGCCGCAGGAAATTGACAGGCGGCTCCTGGCCCCGCAGCGCCGCCAAGGCCAAAGCCGCCGCCGGCGCAAACCGGTCACCGTCCGCGATCCCCGAAGGCGCCTTCAGACCAAGACAAGCCAGCCCCGCCTCAAACCCCGCGCCCAGACCCTCGGGCAGCGCCTCGTTTCCGCACACCGCCACCCCGCGCGCCGCGCCGCCGCCCTGGCCCGGCGCCAGCGCAACCACCCGCGCCACCGTCGCGCCCAGCGCCGCCGCCCGCTCCTTCGACCCCACGGCCGGCAGCGGCGCGTGACGCGCCGCCACGATCCGCCGCCCGCTCCGCGCCACCACCTCCACCCCGCCCGCCCGGGGCCACAGCAACACATCCCACGACGCCTCCCGCATCGCCCACGCCAGCGCCAGCGCCGAAGGCGCCAGCGACCGCGGCTTCAAACCCGCCGCGCGCGCCAGCGCCTGCGCGCCCGACGCCTTGTCCCGGTCCACCGCGCAGATCAACGCCGACACCCGCCCGTCCGCCAAGGGCTGCGACACGTAGTCCACGATCCACGGCTCCATCCTCGCCGAAAGCGCCCGCTCCGCCTCCAGGCGCGCCATGCTGTTCACCGCCGCCGCCCCCGCCGCCGGGAACAGCGCGTCCCGGCTCAGCATCCACCGCGCCGGCGCCCCCAGCGCCGCCGTCCTCGCCGAAAACCCCTGCGCCTTCAGCCACCGCCCCAGCGCCTTGCCCGCCGCCGCCGGGTTCTCCCACGCCCCCGCCGGCAGATCAAACACCGCCGCCCGCCGCAGCGCCGCGCCATGTCCCGACGCCGCCACCTCCGCCGCCAGCACGGCGCCCTCTTCCACGGCCAGGCCCAAAACCGCTTTGCCGCCAAACACCATCGTTGAGCCTCTCTCAACCCAAACTCAATCGCTCGACACCGCCGAAACCGTGGCCGGCGCCTCGCCCGCGCGCAGCTTCGTCAGAATCTCCGCGTCCAGCGGCCAGCCCAGCCCCGTCAGGTTCTTCCACTGAACCACCACCGGCGGGCTGCTCCGCGCGTCCACCACCGCCCGATAGCGCCGGAACGCCCGCCCGTCCCCGCTCACCGCCACGATATCCGCCGAGAACTGATACGACCGCGTCGTGATCCACGGCCCGATCGCCGCCGCCTTCTCCTTCGACAGCGCCTTCGCCACCCACGCCACGCTCGTCAGGTCCGCCCCCTCCGCCTGCCGCGCCGAAATCAGCGCGTCCGCCCCGCTCTCCTCCAGGCCCGGCAGGCACATCAGAATCTTCTTCGGCGCCGTATTCACGTTGATCAGCCCCCGTTGCGTCCTCTCGTTCGACGCCGTCAGCTTGTCCGCCACCTGCGCGAACTCCTCGGCCGAAAGCCCCGACCGCGCGTAGAAGTCCAGAACGCTCGTGAACGGACGCGCGCTCCGCACACGGTCCATCACCGCGTAGTAGCGATCCCCCAACGCCCCGCGCAACAACTCCCCCAGCCGCCGCCCCCCCGCGTCGTTCACGTTCACCCGCGCCTCGCCCGTCAGCGACGTGTTCGGCTCCACGCTGAACACCGTCAGGTAATCATAGAGCCCGCGATCCAGCGCCCCGTCCCGGTTGTCGGCCGGCGCCATGTCGTCCCCGTCGTTCTCGTTCGCGTCCAGCGCCCCGTTGCGGTTCGCGTCCTCGCCGAACAGCAACTCCCACGTCGCGCCCTTCACCAGCAGCAGCTCCTCCACCGTCTCGAACGCCGAGTTCTTGCACGTGTATGGCGTCTCCGAAAGCAGGTAATACTCGCTCTCCGCCCCGCCCGACGTCACGTCGCTGTCCGAGTCCCGCCAGTCCACGATCGCCGCCGCCAGCTCGCCGGGCATGTTCGGCAGGTTCATCAGCATTTCCGTTGTCGCCGTGTTCAGGTTTATCCGCGACGCCTCGTCGCGAATCCCATACCCCACCTGCGTATCGTCATCGAGGCTCGGATTCAGAATCCAGAAATACCCCCCGCCCACCGCGTAAGCTTCGCTCGTCGTCACAAGGTCCGGCGAGCTCTGCCCGTCCACCCGCGAAAGCACCATCTGCAGCGCCCCGCGCGCCACGCTCTCCGCCTGCAACCCCGACACGAAGTTCGCCGACGCCAGCGCCTCCACCCGCATCGCCCGGCAGAACACCAGCGTCAACCCCGCCAGCACCAGAACGATCCACATCGCCACGATCAACACCGTGGCCCGCGTCCGTTCCGTTCTGTCGAGATGTTCGCGCCGCATCACACCTGTCCTGTCACTGCGAAGAAGCCGGGGAGCCCGTCGAGGCCTCCGCCGTGGCTCCGCACGGCAGCGCCATCACCCGCGTCAGCTTGCGCGTCTTGATCGCGCTCGAAGCCGTCGTCGCGTTCGATCCCTGCGCCGCCGCCGAAAGGGCCTCCTTCGCCCCGTCCTCCGTATACACCGTCAGCGTCATCTCCACCGCCAGCGGCAGCGCGTTGTTCATCGTGGTCGAGTCCCACGCATCCTGCCAGGACGCCCCGTCGTAGTAGCGCAGGTTCAACCCCGCCACCTTGCGGCAGATCGTCTCCTTCACCGGGTCCGGCGTCTGCGGCGCCAGCAGGTTCTCCGTCACCGCCCGCACCAGCGAAACCCCCGCCTCCCCCTCCACCGTCTCCAACATCAACTCGATCTTGCGGATCCCCGCCTTCTTCCGCTCAGGATCATCCGCCACCGAATAGAAAGCCAGCGTGTCCCCATCCCCGCTCGAACCCTCCATCACCCCGTCCGTCCCCACAAACGCCCCAGCCAAAATCCCCTTGGCCGGAGGCGCCGCCTCCAGGTCCTGCTTCAGCGTCTCCAGCGCCAGCGCCGCCGAACGCGCCGGCCCGATCGCCGCCTCCGCCCGAGCTCGCGCCCGCATCGCCCCGTTCAGGCTCATGTACAGCGCCGTCGCCAGCAAACTCACCATCGCCATCGCCACCAGCATCTCCAGCAACGTGAACCCGCGCCTCCCGCGCCGGAGCGCGGGCGTCCCGCCCGCCCGCCGTTCTGCCGTCCCCTGCGTCCGTTTCTCCATGCCCCCCCCGCACAGCCTCTCCCCGCGCCATGCCATCCCCAGCCAGTTGTGATCGCTCATCGCTGTCACGTCACGACGCTCCCGCGTAAACCAGCGTCGCCAGCTTCACCGACCGCTCCGCATGGCGCCATGTCCACGTCACCGTCACCTCCACCACGCTCACCGCGTCCCCGTCCCAGGTGTTCACCTCCGCCGCCCACTTGTAGCCGGGCCAGTCCGTCCCGAAATCGCCCGACAGCGTCGATCCCCGCCAATCGCCGGTGGCGATCAACTCCGCCAGCTTCGACTCCGCCAGCGTGGCCGCTTCCACCTGCCGCTTCGCCGCCCCAGCCGCCGACACCGC
>CAYYEE010000438.1:0-4290 GCA_964470775.1 uncultured Planctomycetota bacterium
GATACCGATTCCCTCCCTGGTTTGGCAGGGCATCGACGCGGTCCGGCTCTCGGGGTTGACCAACATGCTCGACCGGCCGGTCGTCGCCCGGCTGGACCGTCTCGCCGGCGTAGGCATCCAACACGGCTCCTGGCGCACGCAGTGGGAGAAGAGCCTCCGCGTGCATGAGTTCCGCCGGAAGATCCGGCAGGGCGTTCCGGTGCAGCAGGCACTGGAGGAGACCTGACGCGTCGACAAAAAAGACCGGACGCCGCACTCTCCAAGGATGCGGCGTCCGGCCTTCATGCGCGGCGCTGGAAGCGTCAGCGGGTCCCGCTACTCGTCCTTTCTCAGTTCCTTCACCGCCGTGGCACGGTCCGGGAAGATCCTGAAGATGGAGATCAGACGCGCGCCCTGGAGGATGTCCTTGACGGCCGGCTGCACACCCGTAAGCGCCAGACGTCCCCCCTTGAGCTTGGACTGCTTGTAGATGGCCACCAGCGCGCTCAGGCCGACGCTGGAGATGTACTCCGTGTGCGTCATGTCCAGCAGCACGCGGCCGGTGACCAGTTTGCTGATGGCTTCACGGATCGGATCCACATTCTCGTCGTTCACGCGCGCGGCAAGGATTTCGATGATGTCGATGCCGTCGTCGTGCATGATGTTGACGGGTCCCATGGCCGCCGCGGGCGCGGCCTCGGTTTCCACCGCCGCCTCCACCTCCGCCTCTTCCGGCTCCACCTGGCGATGGCGGACCATGCACAGCTTGTTCCCCTTGCGCGTGTAGCGCAGCGTGTCGAGATAGGCGCTCATGAGCAGAATACCGCGACCGGATTCGCGGAAAAGGAAATCGTCGCTCTCGGCGCTCGGCACGTCCTCGGGCTTGAAGCCGTCGCCCTGATCCTCGATGATGGCGCCCCAGTTCTCGCTGTCGGCAAAGAGCTTCACATGCACCTTGCGCGACGGATCGAGCTTGTTGCCATGGACCATGGCATTGGTCAGCGCCTCGTCAAAGCACAACTCAGCGCGGTGGCTGCCGGTCCAGGGCAGGCACCCGCGCGCCTTGAGTTCCTTGACCATCCGGAACACCAGCGGCGTCTTGAAGGAGAGCTGCGTCGGGACGCTCATCTCCAGCAGTTTTTCGCCGAACGGTTCGAGCGGTTCGTCCGTGAATTCCATAGTCCTCTCCGGTTATGCCTCAAATCCCGCCACTTTGAGCTTGGCTTTGAGGTCCTCTTTGTCCACGGCCTTGGCCAGCGCTTCGGACGCTTCCACCTTGTCCTCCATCACAAGCTTCATGAGCGAATCGTTCAGGCAGGTCATGCCGAGCTTGGCGCTCACCTGCATGATGGAGGGAATCTGATAGGTCTTGCGCTCGCGGATGTTGTTGGCCACCGCGCTGTTGACGAGCATCACCTCCAGAGCGGCCACGCGGCCCTTGCCGTCCTTGCGTTTGAGCAGCGTCTGCGACACCACGCCCTTGAGGCTGGTGGCCAGCATGGTGCGGATCTGTTCCTGGCGGTCGGACGGGAACTGGTCGATGAGCCGGTCCACCGTGGAGGCCGCCGTGGTGGTGTGCAAGGTGCCGAAGACGAGGTGGCCGGTCTCGGCCGTCTCGATGGCGATGTGGGTGGTCTCCAGGTCGCGCATCTCGCCGACGAGCACAATGTCCGGGTCTTCGCGCAGCGCCGCACGCAGGGCGCGGGCGAAGGACTCCGTGTGCGCATGCACCTCGCGCTGGTTGATCATGCACTGCTTGTTCTCGTGGACGAACTCGATGGGGTCTTCAATGGTAATGATGTGGTCGCGCCGCGTGCGGTTGATCAGGTCCACCATGGCGCAGAGCGTGGTGCTCTTGCCCGAGCCGGTCGGCCCGGTGACGAGGATCAACCCCTTGGGCAGTTGGCAGAAGCCCTGCACGGCCGGCGGCAGGCCCAGTTCCTCCGCCGTCAGGATCTTGCTGGGAATGATGCGGAACACGCCGCCCGGTCCGTGACGGTCGCGGAAGACGTTGCAGCGGAAACGCGCCACCCCCGCGAGCTCGTAGGCGAAATCCGTGTCGCTGCAGCGGTCGTACTCCTCCTTGTTGCGCGGAGGCATGATCTCCACGAGCAGCTTCTCGACCTGGTCCGCCTTGAACGCCTCCACGTTGAGGGGGACCATCCCGCCGTGCAGGCGGATCATGGGACGGGCGTTGGATCCCAGGTGCAAGTCCGAACCGCCCTGCTTGTGAAGGAAGGTGAAATACCGATCCAGTTCGGCCACAGCGCATCTCCTGTTTAGCGTCCCTGCTAATCCGATGCGGCACGGGATCAATGGATGATAGTCCCGCCATCGGGGGATGTCAACAACTTCACCAGACCGCAACGGACGCCCCCGGTCTTCCCGGCGCGCTCTGGATGTGCCTGAATGATCTGACACTTGATTATCGGAGAAAAATGAAGAGCCTTCAGCCCCCCGAAAGCCCTCTCGCCACGTCCATCAGCGCCGTTGACCCTCGTTTGACATCTCTCTCGAATACAGGTATATTCATAAGACGTTCCAATGCTGGGGGATTAGCTCAGTTGGGAGAGCGCTTGAATGGCATTCAAGAGGTCAGGGGTTCGACTCCCCTATCCTCCACCAGCATGCCGACTTAGGCTTACGACTCTAAACCGGTCGTAAGCCTTTGTCTTTTAAGGCATGCCCTGCCCGAGTTGTGTCCATCAGTAGTGGATTTGGGTGTACAGGCAATGGGCAACCAGAAGGCGAAGTTCATATGGACTAGGAGCCTGTCCGCCCCGTCCGGCAACGCGATAGCAGTGCCCGTAGCCGGGGAAAGTTCCTCGTCTGCAACATCTATATGTCCGCCCATTACCTGCCTATGAGCTCTCCCAGATCGATGCGCTGGAAGCTCAATCGCCGGTACTTGTCGCGTTCGTACAGCACGCCGATCTGCCCGCCCGGCAGCGCAACGAGGGCCAGGTTGGCGGCGGAGCCGTCGTCGATCACGCGGGAGAGGGGCCAGGTCTTGCCGTCGTCCAGACTGACCATCAGCGTCAGGCGGGTCTTGTTCTCGGCCGCTCCGCAGAAGACGATGGGCCGCACATCTCCCGTGGCTGTTGCGTTCGTGGGCTCGCAGGCCAGCAATTCGCCCTGGCCCGGAATCGGTATGGCCGGTTCGTAGCGCGTCTCGGCGAAGCTGGAGCCGCCGTCGTGGCTAGCCATGAACAAGCGCCCGGGCGCGCCCCGTCCGACGCGGGGTCCGATCCGGGGACTCACCATCACCCGTCCATCCGAAAGCTCGACGATCGTCGGTTCGCAGGCGCCGCTGAAAACCGTCAGAGCCCCCGGCTGCCAGCTCTTGCCGTGATCGTCGGACAGGATCAGGCCGATCGCGTTTTTCATGTAGAGCGCAAGCAGCAACCGCCCCCGGAACGGCCCCTGCTGCAACTGGATCGCGCAGTTGGCCACGCCGGGGGTGAAGTCCTTGAATTCCCCGGGCGCCGCATCGGCCAGCGAACGCGGCTCCGACCAGGTGCGCCCTTCGTCCCGCGAGGAAATCATCCACGGCCCGCCTCGGGTGAACAGGAAGATCTCCCCCGTGTCGCGGTCCAGCAAGGCGGAAGGATCGCGCGCCTCGTAACTGACGCCCCAGTCCATGACGGTCTGCTGTTCCGACCACGTCCTGCCGTTGTCGTCGGAACGCTTCATCACGCAGTTGACCTCGTCCCTGACCAGGTCGTATTCCCATTCCCAGAGGCGGGAAGGCCGCGCGCGGCGCGCTTCGGTAAAGGCAAGGAGGCCTCCGCTGGAGGTCCGGCAGAGCGTGGGGAGGCGGTAATGGGTATAGCCGCCGCAGTTGAACTGCCAGGCGTCGGTCGTTGGAAAGACCGGTTCCGGGAAACGTCCCTCGGCCCAGAACTCATGAATTCGCAGTGTCCCGCGTCCCGGCATGAAGCCGACGCTGATCGGCCAGCCGGGGTCGCCGCAGCGTCCGGGCGCGATGCGGCTTCCATCGCTCAGGCACGTGCGGAAGACCTCGCGTCCGTTGATCTCGAAGGTCAGCGTTTCACCCCGGCGTCGAATGTCCACCGTGAACGGCTCGCCGGCCTGGAAGAAATCGCGACACGTGCCGACCACCTGCTTCTCCTGGGTGTCATCCGCGAGAAACCAAGCGTTGCGCGGATGCACCTGCGCATGCACGATCTGCATCGGCTTGTCGGGGGACTTGCGCGCCGGATACCGGTCCTCGTCGAGGCAAATGCGGAAGGTGAGGTTGCCTTCCGGCTTGGAATGCGAGTAATGGTAGTGTCCGCCGAGCAGCACCGA
>CAYYEE010000439.1:0-4281 GCA_964470775.1 uncultured Planctomycetota bacterium
CTCCATGACCGCCGCGCTCGACGAGATGGACGCCATGCCCTGCCCCGGCCGCCGCCTCATGGTCTGCGGCGACATGCTCGAAATGGGCGCCCACGAAGAACGCGTCCACCGGGAACTGGGCCGCCGCCTTGCCCGGTCCGCCGTGGATACGCTCTTCACCGTGGGCCGCGCCACCCGCTGGACCGCCGAGACCGTCACCCAGACGCGGCCGATCCATGTCGCCCACTACACCACCGTCCACGAAGCCGCGGAGCCCGTCGCCAGCAGACTCCTGCCCGGCGACACCATCCTCATCAAAGGCTCCCACAGCATTCAACTCGAAACCCTTGTCGAAGCCGTGCGCCAGCGCTTCCAGCCGGCCGGCGCAGCCTAGGAAAGCAACATGCTCGCACAGTGGCTCTACAGCCTGAGCAGCCTCTTCGGCCCCCTCAATGTCTTCCGCTATATCACCTTCCGCGCCGCCGCGGCCTGCGCCACCGCTTTCTTCATCGCCCTCGTCGCCGGACACTGGATCATCCGCTGGCTCCGCGGCCGCCAGATGCTCGAAGACACCTCCAAACCCGACGCCGCCAAGCTCGACGAACTCCACCGCGGCAAGCGCAACACCCCCACGATGGGCGGCCTCATCCTCCTCGCCAGCGTCCCCGTCTCCGCCATCCTCTGGGCCTCGGTCACCAACTTCTACATCCTTCTCGGCCTCGGCGTCTTCCTCGCCCTCAGCCTGCTCGGCCTCGCCGACGACCTCCTCAAGCTCAACTACAAACGCACCCGAAAGGGCATCCGCGGCCTCACCAAGAGACTCAAGTTCATCCCCCAATTCGTCATCGGTCTCCTCGCCGCCTGGGCTCTCTGGCTTCACGCTTCCGGCGCCCCGGTCGGCGGCGCCATCTACCTTCCCTTCTTCAAAGACATCAGCCTCACCCTCGGCGCGGGCATCATCGTCTGGGGCGCCTTCATCGTGGCCGCCACGTCCAACGCCGTAAACATCACCGACGGGCTCGACGGCCTGGCTACCGGCTGCGCCGCCGTCACGTGCCTGGCCCTCGCCGGCGTCACCTATGTCACCGGACGCCCCGACTTCAGCGCCTACCTCTTCACCCCCGCCGTTCCCGGCGCGTCCGAGCTCTGCGTCCTCGCCGCCGCCCTGCTCGGCGCCCTGCTCGGCTTCCTCTGGTACAACTGCCACCCCGCCGAAGTCTTCATGGGCGACACCGGCTCCCTGCCCCTGGGCGGCCTCATCGGCTTCATCGCCCTCGCCGTCAAACACGAAGTCCTCCTTCTCCTCATCGGCCTGGTCTTCGTCGCCGAAGTCACGTCCGTCATTCTCCAGATCGGCTCCTACCAGACCACCGGCAAGCGCATCTTCCCCATCGCCCCCTTCCACCACGCCCTGGAGTACCTGGGGTGGAACGAGAACAAGATCACCATCCGCCTCTGGATTCTCGCCGCGCTGGCCGCCGGGTTCGGACTCGTCTCCCTCAAGCTACGCTGACCGACAAACCGTGGAACAATCCAGAAACAACATCATCTGCGCCGTCACGGCCCTCACGGCCGCCGGCTTCATCATGGCGTGCAGCATCGCCCAGACGCGCTCCATCACCGGCCCCGCCAGCCTCCAGACCCTTCTCAGACCCCTCCTCTACATCGCCGCCGGCGCCGTCGCCATGTTCCTCGCCTCCCGTCTCGACTATCACTTCCTCCAGCGCCGCGGCGCGCTCCTCTACTTCGCCGCGCTGATTCTCCTCGCTCTTGTCCTCGTCCCCGGCCTCGGCGCCTGGGCCAAGGGCGCCCGGCGCTGGTTCCGCTTCGGCGGCCTCAGCTTCCAGCCCTCCGAGTTCGCCAAGATCGCCGCCATCGCCGCCATCGCCTGCTTCGCCGCCGCCCGCGGCCCCAGGCTCACGGGCCTCTTCACCGGTTTCATCCCCGGCCTGGCCCTGGCCGCCGTCCCCGCCGGCCTCATCCTCCTCGAACCCGACTTCGGCTCCGCCATCCTCCTGGCCACCACTTGCGTCCTCGTCCTTCTTGCCGCCGGCGCCCGCCCCACCCACGCCGCCCTCTTCGCCGCCCCGGCCCTGGCCGGCCTTTGCTTCCTCGTCTACCGCTCTCCCCAGCGCTTCGGCCGCATCATGGCCTTCCTCGATCCCTGGAGCCACTACGACGGCCCCGGCTACCAGGTCATACACTCCCTCATCGCCATTGGCAGCGGCGGCGTCCTAGGCCGCGGCCCAGGCGCCTCGGCCCAGAAACTCTTCTACCTGCCCGAGCCCGGCGCCGACTTCGTCTTCGCCGTCATCGGCGAGGAGTTTGGCCTCATCGGCGCCCTGGCCGTCATCGCCCTGTTCGCCTTGCTGGTCTACGAAGGCATGCGCGTCTCCAGCCGCGCGCCTGACTTGTTCGGCAGCCTCCTCGCCTTCGGCCTCACCACCACCATCGGCCTCCAGGCCGCCATCAACATCGCCGTCGTCACCGCCTCCGCGCCGACCAAGGGCATCCCCCTGCCCTTCATCAGCGCCGGCGGCTCCTCGCTCGTCTTCACCATGACTGCGGTCGGCCTTGTCCTTAGCGTCGCGCGCCAGATCAAAGAACCCGTGCTCCGCCCCGTCGAGCGGCCCCAGACCGGAGAGTCCGCCCCATGACAGCCCCCACCATCCTCTTCTGCGGCGGCGGCACAGGCGGACACCTCACCCCCGGCCTCAGCGTCGCCGAAGAACTCCGCCGCCTTCTCCCCGGCGCCGCCATCTTCTTCCTCGGCTCCGGTCGCGAAGGCGAGCAGGAATGGGTGCGCCGCCACGGCTTTGACTGGCTGCGCGGTCCCTCCGCCCCATGGGGCCTCCACCCCGTCCGCGCCGCGCGCTTCGCCTTGCTGACCACCGGGGGCGTCGCCGCCTCGCTGCGCCTTCTGCGCCGACTCAATCCCAGCGTCGTCGTCGCCCTGGGCGGCTACGCCGCCTTGCCGCCGGGCCTGGCCGCCGCCATCACCGGCCGCCCCCTCGTCCTGCTCGAACAGAACGCCATCCCCGGCAAGACCAACCGCCTGCTCTCCCGCTGGGCCGCCGAAGTCTACACCCCCTGGCCCGGCCTCAACGCCGCCTTCAAGCGCCCCCAACGCGTCCATGCCACAGGCAACCCCATCCGCCCGGCCCTGCGCGCCGCGCCCAAGGCAGACGCCGCCAGCGCCTTCGGCCTCGACCCAACGCGCAAGACCCTCCTCGTCATGGGCGGCAGCCTCGGCGCCGCCGCCATCAACAACACCGTGGCCCAGGCGCTCAAGACCCTGTCCGATTGCGCCACGTGGCTCCAGGTCCTCCACTCCACCGGCCGCGCCACGTATGAAGAGACTCTCGCTTCCTACGAAGGCGTCACCGTTCCGCACACCGTGCTGCCCTTCATAGACGACATGGCCGCCGCCTACGCCGCTTCCAGTTTCGCTATCGCCCGCGCCGGCGGCACCTCCATCGCCGAAATGACCGCCGCCGGACTCCCCAGCGCCCTCATCCCCCTCCCCATCGCCGCCAACCATCACCAGCACGCCAACGCGCGCCGGCTCCAGGACGCAGGCGCCGCCATCCTCATCGAGCAAAAGGACTTCACGCCCCAGAGCGCCGCCGCTCTCATCCGCGGCCTGGGCGCCGACGAACCGCGCCTCGCCGCCATGTCCGCCGCCAGCCGCGCTCTCGGCGCCCCGCGAGCCGCCGAGACCATCGCCCTCCGCATCCTCGACATCATCCGCCAGCGTCCAGCCGCCGTCAGGAGAGTCGCATGAGCCCCGCGAAAGAAACCGCCATGGATAACTGGAAGGGCCTCCGCGTCCACTTCGTCGGAATCGGCGGCGCCGGCATGAGCAGCCTCGCCCGCATTCTCCACGCCGCCGGCGCCCTCATCTCCGGCTCCGACCTCCAGGACAGCCCCACGGTCCAGACCCTTCGCGCCATGGGCATCCCCGTCGCCCCCCAACACGACCCGGCCAACATCCCCAACCCCTGCCACCTCACCGTCGCCACCGCCGCCGTCCACCCCGCCAACCCCGAACTCAACGCCGCCCGCCTCCAGGGCACGCCCATCCTCAAGTACGCCCAGCTCCTCGGCCGCATCAGCCGCCAGAAGCACTGCATCGCCGTCAGCGGCTGCCACGGCAAAACCACCACCACCGGCCTTGTCGGCTACATCCTCCAGCAAGCCGGCCTGGACCCCGCCATCGTCGTCGGCGGCTGCGTCGAGCAGATCGGCGGCCACGGACGGCCCGGCGCCGGCCCCCACTTCGTGGTCGAAGCCTGCGAATAC
>CAYYEE010000440.1:0-4259 GCA_964470775.1 uncultured Planctomycetota bacterium
CTGCAGAAGGTTCACGAGGGCCCGAGCTACGCGGTGGACCTGTTGCGCCGGGGACTGCGTCTTGGGTTCATTGGCGGGACGGATACGCACGCGACCATGCCTTCGGGCGGGGGTTTGGAGCCGGGGCACATTGACCGGCTGCCTGGGCTGACGGCTGCGATGGCGCCGGCGCTTTCGCGCGAGGGGGTGTTCCGGGCGATTCAGGGGCGGCGCTGCTATGCGACGAGTCTGGAGCGGGTGTTGCTGGACGTGAGCGTGGGGGGAGCGGGAATGGGGGAGATGGTGGGGTGGGCGGCGACAAGCAAGCCGCGCGCAGTTCGCGTTTCTGCGGCGGGGCAGAGCGATATCGTCTCGATCGAGATCGTGCGCAACGGGGACGTGGTTCAGCGCATGGCGCCGGAAGGGTGGCAGGGGCGGTGTGTGTTTGAGGACGGGGAGGACCTGGGGAATCTGTGGCTTGAGTCGCGCTTTCTGGGGTGTTTTGTGTTCTACTACGCGCGGGTTACGTGCGCTTCGGGCGCGCAGGCGTGGAGCAGTCCGGTGTGGCTGCGGAGGGTGTGATGAAGAGGGCGTGGCGAGCGGCGTGGCTTGTGGTGGCTTTGGCGGCGGCGTGCGCCCGTGGGGACGAGGCGTTCGCGCCGCTGCGGATGCGGGTTGCGGGGTCGCCGAGGCAGATCGGCTTGCAAGTGGGGCAGGCGCACAAGGATTTTATCCGCCGACAACCTGACTTTTTCGCTGGGCTGGGGATGCTGGCTTCCGGGACGTCGCGGGAGGCGCTGACGGCGCAGGCGGGGCGGCTGGCCGAACACCTGGCGCCGGAGGACGCGGAGGAGGTGCGCGGGGTGGCGGAGGGCGCGGGGATTTCGCATGAGGACGCGCTGCTGCTGAACCTTTTTTTTGAGGTGGCGCATCAGAGTGTGTTCTGCCGGCAGTTGGCGGTTTGGGGCAAGGCGTCGGCGGATGGGGAGATGATCCACGGCCGGAACCTGGACTGGTTCGACTATCCGGGGCAGGTGCTGCAGAAGAACAACCTGATTTTGAACGTGAAGCCGGCGAAGGGCGTGGAGTACATGGTTCTGACGTGGCCTGGCTTTCAGGCGGCGTTGACCGGGGTGAACCGGGCGGGGTTGAGCATTGCCTACAACCAGGTGCTGGGCGCGCCTCCGCGGGGAAGTCTTTCGGAGCCGGTGCTGTTTTCGTTGAAGCGGGCGTTGCGGTCGGCTAGGACTCTGGACGAGGCGGTGGATCTGTTCGTGAAGGCGCGGCCCTTTGGGAGCGGGACGATTCTGATTGCGGACAGCCCCGGACGCAAGGCGGCGGTGGTGGAGGTGGTGGGCGGGCGCGTGGGTGTGAGGACGGCGGAGGAGATGATCGGCAACGCGAACCACGCGACCAAGGAGGCGGGCGTGGCGGCTTGGGGCGTGGAGCCGGCGTCGTGGCCGGTATGTGACGCGGCGCGGTCGCTGGGGTTGCCGCTGGACCGCCGGAAGATGATCGAGGTTCTGCGGGACCGGCGTGTGTTGCAGCCGAACAACCTGTTGTCCGTGGTGTTCGAGCCGGCGAAGAACCGGATGTGGCTGTCGTGCGGCCGGCTGGAGGCGGCGCGGGGGAGGTTTGTGGAGTATGGGTTGTGGGAGCAGGGGCTGGGGCAGAGGCCGGAGGGGATATCCGGGGCGGGGGCGCGTTTGGCGTTGACCGGGGCCGGGGATGGGGGCTAGAATCACTTGTCTGTGCGCTGGGCGTGGCTTTCCGGTTCCCAAGGCCTGTGTTGAGGATGGAGTGATGGAGAAGGAGCAACTGGCGCAGTTGGAGGACATTCGTGGCCGCGTGGAGCGGCTAAGGGGGTCTCTTTGACGAGGCGGGCAAGCGCCGGCAGATGGCTGCTCTAGAGGAGCGGATGGCGAAGGAAGGCTTTTGGGAAGACAAGGAAACGGCGCAGAAGGTTATCAAGGAGGCGCAGGGGCTGAAGCAACTGCTGGAGCCGATGGGCGAGTTGGGGCAGGGGCTCGAAGACCTGGAGACGCTGGCCGAGCTGGCTAAGGAGGACGCTTCGGCGGAGCAGGAGTTCGTGGCCGAGATGGCGAAGATGGAGCAGCGGCTCAGGGCGTTCGAGTTCCGGCAGATGATGAGCGGGCCGATGGACAAGAACAACGCGTACCTGAGCGTGCACGCGGGCGCGGGGGGGACGGAGTCGTGCGACTGGGCGCAGATGCTTTTGCGCATGTATACGCGCTGGGCCGAAGACCACCGCATGGGCGTCACGCTGATTGATGAGCTGGGGGGGGAAGAGGCGGGGATCCGGCAGGCGACGATTTTGGTGAAGGGCCCGTACGCCTACGGTTATCTGCGCGCGGAGATGGGGATTCACCGGCTGGTGCGGATTTCGCCTTTTGACGCGAACAAGCGGCGGCATACGAGCTTCGCGGCGGTGGACGTGACCCCCGAGGTCGAGGACGACATCGAGATCGAGATTAAGGACGCCGACATCCAGATGGAGACGTACCGTTCGAGCGGGGCGGGCGGCCAGAAGGTGAACAAGACGTCGTCGGCGGTGCGGTTGTATCACATCCCGACAGGGATCGTGGTGTCGTGCCAAGTGGAGCGGTCGCAGTTCCAGAACCGCGCGCAGGCGATGAACATGCTGAAGGCGAAGCTGTACCAGATGGAGGAAGCGAAGCGGGAGGCGGAGCTTTCCAAGGCGTACAACGACAAGGGCGAAATCGCGTGGGGCAACCAGATCCGTTCGTACGTGCTGCAGCCGTATCAGATGGTGAAGGACCTGCGGACGGATGAGGAGACGGGGAACGTGCAGGCGGTGCTGGACGGGGGGATTGACCGGTTCATCGAGGCGTATCTGAAGCAGATGGTGGGGGCGAAGAAGGCGTAGCGCGGACAGGGCGTATTGAGGAGCGGAGATGAGCGAGGCAGGCAAGGCGCAGAATTTCGTGGTGCGCAAACCGGAAATCGAGGAGGCGGGGGCGATCCACGATTTGCTGTCGGTGTATGCGCGGGAGCGGTTGCTGTTGCCGCGGACCATGGAAGAGATCTATGAGACGCTGCGCGACTTTTTCGTGTGCGTGCTGGATGGACGGGTAATCGGGTGCGGGGCGCTGCACTTCTGGGGCGACTTGGCGGAGGTGCGGTCGCTGGCTGTGGCCAAGGAGTTCAAGGGCCAGGGGGTGGGCCGGATGATCGTGGAGGCGCTGGTGGAGGACGCGCGGCGCTACCATGTGCGCGAGATCTTCGCGTTGACGTTTCAGCCGGGGTTTTTCGAGAAGATGGGTTTCAAGCGCACGGACAAGGAACGGTTCCCGCACAAGATATGGAACGATTGCGTGAAGTGTCCGCACTTCCCGGATTGTGGGGAGGTGGCGCTGATGATGGGGCTGAGGTGAGGGGGGAGGACGGATGGGGGAGGTGATGGACCGGAGGGAGGGTATGGACGGGGGCGGCGCCTGGTGTGCTGTCCCAGAAATGCCTTGCATTTCCGGGACAGCGCAGGGCCAAAGTAAACTCTTTGCTAAGACGTAAGTTACAGGCATCGGCCACGTCGTGTTGCGCCTCACAAATAGCCAAGCGATTTTCGAGGCACAACACGGGCGCTTGTGAAAATGGGCGCGCCAATTTCCGCAGCCAATCACTGGGGGCGGAGGGGGGTTTCGAGGTAGACGCCGCTCTCGCGGACGCTGATGGAGAGCTCGGGGTGGCCGGGCTGGTACCAGGGGAGGTAGCGTTCGCGGGCGAGGGGGATGACGAGCTTGGCGTTCTGCGTGTCTGGGACGCCGGGGATGTCGGCGAAGACGATGATGTGGGTGACGCCGCGCTTGAGCCAGCGCTGCCAGCAGGGGTCTTCTTCGAGGATTTCCTTGAAGCTTGTCAGTCCGGCGTAGAAGTGGATCTCCGTCTTGTCGGCTTCTTTGCGGAGGAGGTCGTCTTCGCGCCAGTACTTGGCGACGGGGTAGGCGACGTAGCGGTCATACTCGGCGCCCGGGACGACGCCGACGAAGTGGAGGTCGGCGGAGCGGCTGGCGAGCGCGTCGTAGCGGCTGACGGTGATATGGTAGGGGGCGCCGGCGCACCCGGTCAGGAAAACGGCCAGGGGCAACAGGGCCAGGATGGCGAGGCGACGGGTCATAGGGGTTTCTCCAAGTTGTCGTGATGTGGACATATATAGCGGGCGGAGGGGGCGTGTGTCAACGGGGGAGGGCATCAAGGACGGCAGGGACGATGAGACAATGGACCTGACGGGCAGGGGGTGG
>CAYYEE010000441.1:0-4258 GCA_964470775.1 uncultured Planctomycetota bacterium
ACCGCATGGGCCGGATGCTCTCCGTGTAAGTCCCTGCCCGCAGCGTCACCCGGTCGCCGGGCCGCGCCTCGGCGCAAGCCTTGCCCACCGTCTTCCACGGCGCCGCTTCGCTGCCGGCCGCCGCGTCGTCGCCGTTCGGGCTCACCCAATAGGCCTTGTTCGACACGGCCGCCTCCTTGGGCGTCACAAACGCATACGTGGCGCTGTCGAACACGTCCTCCTTCTTCAGCCCCTCGTACCGCTTCGCCTCGCCCGCCGGCGTCAGCTCAGGCCACGAATAGTTGTACTGGTGATACGGCGTCCCCCCCTCCAGCAGCCGGCGCTCGCCCACCTGGAAGTAATACTTCGTCTCCGGCCTCAACCCGTCCAGCGTAAACACGTGGCGCGTGCGGTAGAAGTGGACCGTGTTGTGCACGACCTCGCGGTCCAGCTTGTCCGCGCGCTCGCCATAGCGGACCGCCACGGTCGTGGGCCGGCCGCGCGACGTCCAAGACAGGTCCGCCGTGCTGGGCGTCACGTTCTGCACGCACACATCCTTGAACTCCAGCCCCGCCCCCGTCGAAACCGCCAGCCGCCCCGGCCCGGCCGCCTGGCCCAGATAGCCCCGGCCCCGGCACAGGCTGTCTGGCTTCAGACGCAGGTCGCGCTTGGCCGCGTCCACAAACCCCGGCTCCAAGTCAAAGCTGTGCGCGTCCTGGCCCCACGCCTTGCGCCATTCGGCCAGGCTCAGCGCCTTGCCGCCGGTTTCCGCCGCCGCGCCGGACACGTTGTTGAAGTCGCTGAAGAACGTCTCGTCCTGCGCCAGAGCGCCGAGCGCCAGCGCCGGCCCGGCGTTGTCGCGCAACACATTCCCCGCCACCCACAGCCCCTTCAAGCCCCCCTCCACGGCCACGGCCGGCCCCGCGTTGAAAACCAGCGCGCAGCTCATCACCCGCGCCCCCTCGCAGCCGGTCACGCTCACCGCCGGCCCCGCGTTGTCAAAAAACGCGCATTCCTTCAACTCCACGTCGCGGCTCCGCTCCAGCCGCGCGCCCTGTTTGAAGCCCCGGAACTGAATCCCCTCCACGCTGACGCGCGCGCAGCCGGCCACGCGCAGCCCCAGCGCCGCCTTGCCCTCGCCCTCCAGCGTCACGACCCCCTTGCCGTAGGCGCGCACAAACGTGCGGCGATCGCCCGACAGCATGTCCAGGTCCAGCGACGCCTTGTACTCGCCCGGCAGGATGTACAGCGTCTGCCCCGCCTTCAGCGCGCCGCACGCGCGCTTCAGCGTCTTCCAGGCCTGCGACACGCTCGTCCCGCGCCGGCTGTCATCGCCGTCGGGCCCCACGTAGAAGACCTCATCCGCGTACTGGAACGCGCCCAGGCTTTTGCCGCCCGGACCAGCCTTCACCCACGGCGAATCGGACTGCAACCGCAGGTCGTGATAGGCCGCGTCCGCGAACTTCGCCGCGGCCACGTCCGCCTCGGCCAGGAACAGGCTCGTCTTGTCGCCCTTGCGGTTGAGCGCCTTGACGCCCGTGTTCCCCTCCGACTCGCACGCGTTGGCGATCAGGCTCCACGCCAGGCAGTCATGCGCCACGTTGCGCTCGAACCGCATCTCCCCCGGTTCGGGCTTGGGCTGGCCCGCCACGTTCTTCAGGTACTTCTCCGCGTAGGCCAGATCGCCGAACTGCCCCTTGACGTGAATGCCCGTGGCGCAGTCCCAGGCCAGGTTGCCTCGCATGGCGCAGCCGTAGAAACCGCCGTAGAAGCGGATGCCGTACTGCGGCGTCGAGTGCACGACGTTGTTTTCCAGCAGGCAGTTCACCGAATAGCTCATGATGCCGATGTTGCCCATCTCCTGGAAGAATCGGTCATTGTTGCGAAAGGCCACGCAACCCGTGATGCTGCTGCGCCAGGCGCCGTGGAAGAAGATGCCCGCGCGCGTGTGATAGGCCACGCAGTTGCGCACGTGGCAATGGTCCGCGTTGCGGATCATCACCCCGCCTTCCTGATAGCCGCTCACCACGAACCCCTCGATCACCACGCCCACGCGCCGCATGGTGTGGTTCCAGAACGGCTTGGCCGTCTGCGAAACGAACCCATAGTCCAGCACGCTGGCTTCGATGACGTGATGACCCATGCCCGCGCTGTCCGTCGGATGGACGTACAGCGTCTTTTGGTCCGCGTCATACAGGAACCCGCCCGGCGTCTGCTCCAAGTCGTTCAGGTTCGCCACCTCCAACAGCTCGGCGCCCGTGTCCGCCTCATGCGCCAGCGACGTCTTCCGCGCCATCGGCGCCCGAAAGACGAAGCTGTACCCCTTGACCGGCTGCCAGCCTTCCACAACCACGCTGCCCTTCAGGAACGTGCGGCCCGGATAGCGCGCGCGGATCGTGATCGGCTTGTCCGGTTCGCCGCTCTTCTCGATGGCCACCTGCTCATGGTACACGCCCGGCCCCACCTCCAGCGTGTCGCCCGCCTGCAACGCCGCCACGCCTTTGGAGATGGAGCCAAACGCCTGCGCCCGGCTCAGACCGTCGTTGGCGTCCGCGCCCGAGGCCTCCACGTAGTACGTCGCCGCCCAAGCCTGGCCCGCCGCTAGAACCAGCGCCGCCGCCCAAATCCGGAAGCCATTACTCCCCATCGCGCGTTCCTCCTCCGGGCGCTGCGTCCGCCCCATGCGACGCAGCCGTCCGTTCTTCCCATTTCTCCGATGATTCCCATCCGCCCCGCGGGGGCATGGCGCCGGCTGTCGCGCGCTGACACAGAAAAAGCGGCGCGCCGCGCCGCTCGCCAATCCACCCATCCTCCCAGAGCCGAGCGGCCTGGGTCAAGCCCTCGCCGGACTCGACCCAGGCCGCGTCTCTTCAGACGTCCAAGCCCGTCAAGGCACGTCGATTCCCTGCCCTTGGTCCACCTCGTTCCACACGCTCAACGCGCTGCCCTTGAAACTCGGGTCGTTGGTGTTGACGCCTGCCGGGCCGCTGATCGCGTTGCCGTACACGTGATGGGTGGCCAAAGTGTTGGGCGGGGTGGCCATGCCGTTCGAAGCGTAGCCTTGGGGATGCCAGACCAGGCTTTCCGTGGGATCGGAGAATACCCCGGCGTGGCCGTCGCCGTACAGAACATTGTAAGCCGAACGGTGGCCGGCAATGCCCATGCCGGGGACTTTCTGGAAGTCATAGATCGTGGTCCCCGTCGTGGCGGGCAGCGGCCTGCCCAACCCGTCGCGGTCATAGCCCTTGCCAAAGGTGTCCATCGCCAGCGAACGCCCGCCCAATGCCCTCTGCGTGCGGAACATGGGCACGCCGGGCATGACCTGAACCCTGGGCTTGGTCCCGGCCAAGGCATAAGAGGGGAGCAAGTGATTGGTGTAGTGCGTCGGGTTGTAGATCGTGAGGGCCTGGCCAACATCAACGTACACACAACGCTCTGAAACACGGATTTCAAAGGATCGGCCGCACTATTTGTCCATATTCTATTCTTATTATGCGCAGTCCTGATACAACGGTCAAGGAAAATCGTACGCGACCCAGGGATTTGAGGGGGAAATATCGCGTGACCTATTCAACATCACCCTATGCGACAGTGCCAAATGTACTGGTGGCCGTGTCCAGTTTGGCGGACAGAACCCCAGTATCCTAGAAACGGCTCGCCCGCGCCCCCCGACACAAAGGCCGCCCTGAGCCTCCTGTCTCGAATGCTCCGCTAACCATCCCAATGTATTATGAAGTCTGTTGCAAAGTAGGCGACGGGCGCCATTGTTAGGAAAAGGAGGGAAAGCCCCAGCCGAGGAGAAAACCTCGGGGCTGCGCCCGGCACAGCCTGCCCCAAACCCCACCGCCTCCCGCGGCTCTACAGCATCCGCGTGGTCTTGCGGACCACCAGCTCCGCCTCCAGCGTCTCCCGTACCGGCGGCGCGCCTGGCCCAGCCTCCATCACCCGCGCCAGCGCCTCCACCGCCCGAACGCCCATCTGGAACCTCGGCACGCGCACCGTGCTCAGCGGCGGCAGCGTCCGCGCCGCCTGGGCATAATCCCCATACCCAAGCACCATGATGTCGTCCGGAACCACCATCCCCAGACACTGCACAACCGTCAGAACCGCGCCCGCCACTTCATCCGTGCCGCAGAAGAACGCCTGCGGCGCCTTGTGCTTGCGCAGATATCCCCGAACCTGAACCCCCGCCACCTCCGCGTAAGGTGACACATCCACCACCCGATCCTCGGGCAGCGCCACCCCGAACGACTCCGCCACCTCCCGAGCCCACCCGACC
>CAYYEE010000442.1:0-4240 GCA_964470775.1 uncultured Planctomycetota bacterium
CACGAGCGGCAGGAACGCCTTGGCAAGAAAGTCGAAAGGCGGGGCAAAGGGATTGTGCGTCCCGCCCTCCAGCGCCAGCTCGGACGGGCCATCCAGCCGCAGAAGGGCAGGAAACACGGTCTGGAACACGAGCATGCAGCTCCCGGCCGATCCGACGGCAAAATGATAGCGTCCCGGCTTTGGCGGCTGTGGCGCGAAGTGGATTTCCTGCGAGCCAATCTCCGCTCCGGTGACGTCCGCGCGGCCCACCTCCGCGGCCGCGTTCACGGCGGCCAGGTGCTGTCTCATCAGGCCAGGCCGCTCGCGGCCAGCGCGGATGCGCGTCATGTGGAAGGGCCGCCCCGTCACCAACGAGAGCGCCAGGGACGAGCGCAGCACTTGCCCTCCGCCCTCGCCCATGGACCCGTCAATCTCGATGGTGTTCATCCAGGTCTGCCGTTTCTGCCGCCGCCGGCGCCGCCCGGGGGCTCACTTCGCCGGCAACGACAGCCGCTCGGCTACGCCGCCATGCCCATTCGGCTCAGCGTCCAGCGCGCCGCCCAACTTCTCCGCCAAGGCGCGCAACGCCTCGAACCGGATCGGCTTGAGGCGGATGCCGCCGCGTCCCACGATCTCGTCCTTGGGCTCATGGCCTTCGCCGTCGCGCAGAATGGACAGCGTCACGCGCGGCGGCGGTCCGGCTTGGTTGCGCGCCTCGATGCGCACCGTGGCCGAACGCCCTGCCCCTATGTCGCCCGCGCGCAGACACAACGCCAGCAACACGTCCGCCAGCAGCGACGACTCCAGCAGCACGGGCCGCAGCCCCTCCTCGAAATCCATCTCCAATGTCACGTTCCGCGGCAGCGCCGCGGTCAGCAAGTCCCGCGCCCCGCCAAGGAAATCCGGCAGCGACAGCGCGCGGCTGGCGCTGGAGGGCGAACGCGCCACTTGCAGCCCTTGCTCGGCCAGGCGGGCCGCGCGCTCCGCCGCGTCGGTGATGGAGGTGAGGAACTTTACGCTCGGGTCCGTGGGCGACAGTTTGTGCGCCAGCAGGGAAGAGTAGCCCATTACGCCGCTCAAGGCGTTGTTCAGGTCATGCGTCAAGCCCGCCATGAAGCGGCTCAACAGCGTGACGCGCAACTCCGCCGTGGCCAGGTCGCTGCCCGGAGGCGGGGGCTCGGCCCGCCGCGACCTGCGCATTCGCGCGTCGCGAACTAGCGTCTTCACGCGCGCCAGCCCCTCCCACTTCGGGCCGCGGACCAGGTACTCGGCGCCCAGCGGCAGAAGCGTCTCGGCCGCCTTCCCCGTTTCCGCCGCGTCCACCAGCACGATGGTCACCATTTCCCCAGCGCGCGCGGCCGCCGCCGCCAACGCCGGCGCCGTGGCCAGCTCGCCGAGAGGAAGGTCCACCAGAAGAGCGTCCACCGCCTGGCTGTTCAACCGGGCCACGGCCGCGGCCAGCCCCTTGACGGGGAAACACTGGTGCCCCAGAGCGGCCATCTGTTCGCAGACTTCCTTGGCCCGGGCCTCATCTTCGTGCGCCAGCAGCGCCTCCAGCGCGCCCAGCCCAATGCCTGCGTTCGGACAGGCTGTCCCGCTTGCGCTCATGCCCGACGCCTCCTGCACTGCGTCCTCCCTCCATCCCCGGTCGCGAGCCTTCTGGCATCCAACCCGGCCTGCCAATATCCCAGTTTAGGCTCCAGGACGGCGCCTGTCAACGCAGCCGCTCCAGCCCCAAGCGATGTCTCCAAATCATCGCCCCCATCTCCAACGCCAGCGCCACGGTCTTGTCCAGCCGCCCTGTCACGGCCGACACGCCCACGCGAGCGCGGTAGTTCACCGGAATCTCCACAAAAGGCAGGCGCTTGCGGATGACCCACAGCGTCATCTCCAGGCCGAACGCGCTGCCCGTGGAGCGGAAGCAAGGCTCGATGGCCGCCAGGGCGCGGCGCCGGATGAGCCGAAACGTGCAACCGCAGTCCGTCAGCAATGTGCAGTTGAACAGGAACTCGGCCATCTTGGCCATGACCCAGTTGCCCCACTTGAGGGCGACGCCCATGTTCGCGCCTTCCCACACCATCTCACGCGTCGTGCGCGTGCCGATGACGTAATCGAAGTCGTCGCTGTACGCCGCCAGCTTGTGCAGGTCGTTGGGACAGAACGTGCCGTCAGGCTCGCACACGGCCACTAAGTCGCCCTGCGCCTCGCGCAGGCCGCGACGCATGGCCGCCCCATAGCCTTGCACCGGCTCCATCACCTCGCGCGCGCCCGTTCCGGCCACGGCCTCGCTGGTGCCTGGCGCCGCGTTGTTGTTCACCACGATCACTTCATCCACCAGCCCCGTGCCAAAAAAATCCAGAACGCACTGACGGATGGAGTCCTTCTCGTTGTACGTGGGCAGAACCACGCTGACCCGTTCCGACTTCCACATGCTCTCACCCCGGCCTGGATTGGATCGCTCCCCTATGGTAAGGCGTTCGCCCGCGCCGCGCAACACAGCGCGCCGCCAACGGCCGTCCCGTCGGACGTGTCAAACATGCCCGATGCGCCCGACTGGTCTGGCAAGACCCTTATGCCCCCGCCTTGTCTCACTGTCGCGGAAATCGTAACATATCACCCATTGCAGTGAGCGCCTCAGCATTCAGCCTGCCGTCCCCAGAGGAACCCCCATGTTCGATCTGATTCGCGGCGTTATCACGCGCCCTGCCGACACCTTCCGTGAACTGCTGGACCGCGCCACGCCGCGCCACGCTGCCGCCCTGCTGGCCGCGGCCTGGGTGTTGGGCCTGTTCTCGACGCTGCTCGAAAACCACGGCGCCGGCTTATTCGCGGCCTTTGCCAGCATACGTCTCGTGTCCTACGCGGGGGTGTGGCTGGTCGTGGGCCTGGGCGCGGGGTTCATCGCCACGCGCTTCATGCAGGGCGCCGGCGCCCCTGCGCAGACGCTGACCGCCGCCGGATTCGCGGCCACGCCCCTTGCCATCCTCTTCATCATCGAAGACGTCATGTTCCTCATGGGCCAGCGACCCGGCGCGGTCTTCTTCCTGTTCTTCGTGGCCTGGTCCATCCTGCTCCTCTACATTGGCGTCCGCGAAGTCCACGACATCTCCAGCGGGTCCGTGGTCATCGCCATCGCCCCCCCTCTGCTCCTCGCGTTCGGCGTGCTCACCGCGCGCTTCTGCGCCGACAGCTATGTGGCCTGCTTCTCCCCGTTCATGAGCGAGCGCCCGTCCGCCGTGGCCTCGTGGCAGGAGCTTCCCCCCGACGCGCGCCAGGTCGTCAGAGACCCAGGCTTCGACGAGCCGCCCGCCGCGGACATGCCCACGCCCCCTGAACCGCTGGTCCCGCTGGCCAAGGACTGGATGTCGGCCGGCTTCACCATGTTCAGGTTCATCTGCCGGCCCGAGCACACGCGCGAAGCCTCGGACGGCGGCTACGCCGCCCGGCTCGCGATCGCGGGTCTGCCCCAATCCTACGCCCTCAGCCTCGTCGAGCAAGACATCCCCAAGCTCGGCGAGAACGCCTTTGTCTATGTCAGCGTGCGCGCCAAAGGCCGCGGCGTCGTGGCGGCTCGCGCCGCCCTGTCTTTCCTCAGCGGCGACCCGGCTCGCGCCGCCTGCCACGCCACGTTGCCCATCGCCATCGCCTCGGGCGACTCGGCCTGGACCGAGTACCGCGTCAAAGGCCAGGCCCCGGCTAAGACCGCGTTCGCGCGCATCCAGGTCTTCCTGCAAGCCAGCGGTGAGTTGTGGGTGGACGACGTAAAGGTCTACGTGTCGGCGCCTGAGGAGAAAACACCGGCCGCCAGCGCTAAGGCCGAGGAGGACAAGACGCTCGCCACCGCGCCCGATCGCGCCGTGGCCAAGCTGGCCGCTTCCGGCGCGTTCAAGGACAGTCCCGTCGTGTTCGTCGCCGCCGTGCGCGACCGCACCGCCGCCCGGCTCGATACCCCGGCCCTGCGCAAGAGCCTGTCCGACGCCCTAGCCAGAGCCGGCGCCACCATGGTCCCGCCCGACCGCGAGGCCGCCGCCGGACTCAACGACCTCGACCTCTCCCCCGGCGCCCCGCTGGCCCCTGCCGCCCGTCACGCCGCGGCCAAAGCCGGCGCCAGCCGCCTGGTCACCAGCGAGATTGCGGCGCCGTCGGCTGAGCGCTGGACCTTCAACGTCCACATGGCCGACGCGGTTAGCGCAGGCGCGCTCACCACGGTGAGCGTGGACGTGACGCCCGTCACACCGTGACGCGCCATCACCCCCCTGCA
>CAYYEE010000443.1:0-4229 GCA_964470775.1 uncultured Planctomycetota bacterium
TTGCGATCCCGCCGTTGGCGGGCTGAGGCGCCATGTCCCCGCCGGCGCGGTGTCTCCTTCAAAGGGCCGCTAGAGGGTGAGGAAGGCCTGGGGCAGGGCGTCGAGCAGGCTGGCGGCGGTGAGGGAGAGCTGGCCGAGGCGTTGGGCGGCGAGGTCGCCGGCGAGGCCGTGGACATGGGCGGCGAGCTGGGCCGCTTCAAAGGGGGCGAGGCCCTGGCCGATGAGGGCGGCTACGACCCCGGTGAGCACGTCGCCGCTGCCGCCGGTGGCCATGCCTGGGTTGCCGGTGGCGTTGACATAGAACCGCTCGCCGTCGGTGACGATGGTCTCGTGCCCTTTGAGAACGACGACGCAGCGGCGCTGTGCGGCGAAGGCCGAGGCCACGGCGAGGCGGTCGCGCTGGACGGCGCCGGGGTTGGGCAGGCCGGCGAGACGGGCCATTTCGCCGGGGTGGGGGGTGAGGACGCGGGGCGCCGGGGCGTGGTCCAGGGGCGAGGCGTCGGGGGCCAGGGCGTTGAGGCCGTCGGCGTCGAGGACGAGGGGCAGGGGCGCTTGGGCCGCGAGGCGCTGGACGAGGTGGGCGGTGGTGGCGGCCATGCCAAGTCCAGGACCTACGGCGGCGACGTCCACGGTGTCGAGCAGGGCGCTGAGTTCGGGCCATGCGCGCGTGGACAGGGCGCCTTGATGGTGGGGCAGGGGGCGTGTTGTGTAACAGGGGCACAAGGCGGCGACCACGGGCTGGACCTGGGCCGGGCAGGCCACCGTGACGAGCCCGGCGCCGGAGCTGAGGGCGGCTTGGCCCGCCAGGGACGCGGCGCCGGCCATGCCGGCGGATCCGCCCACGATCAGGACGCGGCCGAAGTCGCCTTTGTGGGCGCTGGGCGGGCGCGGGGGCAGCTTGGGCAGGTCATGCGCTTGTCTCACGGCGCTCTCCCACTCGGTTGATCATGGCGGCCAGATAGCCCGCGCCAAAGCCGTTGTCAATGTTGACCACGGCGACGCCGGCGGCGCAACTGTTGAGCATGGTGAGCAAGGGGGCGACGCCGCCGAAGCTGGCGCCATAGCCGACGCTGGTGGGCGTGGCGATGACGGGGCAGTTGACCAGTCCGGCCACGACGCTGGCCAGGGCGCCTTCCATGCCCGCGACCACGACGACGACGCTGGCGCTCATGATGGTCTGGCGATGGCTGAGGAGGCGGTGGATGCCGGCGACGCCGACGTCGTAGAGGGCGATGACGTCGTTGTCCATGGCTTCGGCGGTGACGCGGGCTTCCTCGGCGACGGGGATGTCGGAGGTGCCGGCGGAGAGAATGACGATCTTGCCGGGGGGGCGGGGGCGGCTGCCGCGCTTGAGGAGGAAGGTGCGCGCGCGTTCGTTGAAGACGCCGCCGGGGAAGCGGGCGGCGAGGGCTTGGGCGGTCTCGGGCGGGACGCGGGTGGCGAGGAGGCTGCCGCCGTGGGCGGCGAGGCGCTCGGCGATGGCAAGGGTGTCGGACGTGGTCTTGCCCGGGCAGAAGATGACTTCGGGGAAGCCGCAGCGGATGGCGCGGTGGCCGTCGACGCGCGCAAAGCCGAGGTCCTCGAAGGGCAGATCGCGCAGGGCTTGGACGGCGGAATCCACGCTCTCGCGGCCGTCCGCGAGGCGCTGCAACAACTGCCGAAGGCGGGCTTCGTCCATGGTCGGCCTTTTTCTGGGAAGACAACGGAACAGGGAGGATTGTAGCACGAGAAGGCGAGACGGGGAACGGCGGCGTCGTGGCCCGCGCGAAGAGGGGAAGACGCGGAGAACGCTGAACGGCCGGGAAGACCACGAAGGACACGAAGGGCACGAAGAATGGCGAACGGCAGGGTTCACGCGGAGACGCGGAGGAGGAGGAACGGCTGGGAAGACCACGAAGGACGCGAAGGGCACGAAGAATGGCGAACGGCAGGGTTCACGCGGAGACGCGGAGAACGCTGAACGGCTGGGAAGACCACGAAGGACACGAAGGGCACGAAGAGAGGCGAACGGCAGGGAAACGGAACTGGGTTTTGCTTGACATTAGATGCTGCATATTGTACGATTTTATCGCACAATATGCGAAGGAGGCGGGATGAAAACGAGTCGCGTGCAGTGTCTGGATCGGACGATGGATATTCTGGAGTCGCTGGCCCGCGAGGGGGAGATGACGGCGGCGGGGTTGGCGCGCGAGACGGGGTTGAAGGCGGCGACAGTTCACAACATCCTGTCCACGCTGGCGGGGCGGGACTACCTGCTGAACGACAAGGGCGTGTATCGGCTGGGGCCCGCGCTGGCGGCGCTGGCGTATCGCGGCGACCCGATGATGCGTCTGCCCAGGCTGGCGCAAGAGGTGGTGGACGAAGTGACGCGGGTGACGGGTGAGTCGTCCATCGTGACGGTGTTGGCTGGGTTCCGGGCGGTGATGGTTGCCACGACACCGGGGACGGATGAGGTGGCGGTGCAGTTTCCCAAGGGGGGCTGGCCGAATCCGTTGCACCTGGCCACTGGGCGTTTGCTGGTGGCGTTGGGCGACGAGTCGCGGTGGGGGGTGTTCATCCGCCGTCAGTTGGACATGGAGGCGCGGGGCGGGCCGGCGATTGGATTGACCGAGGGGGAATGGCTGCGGGAGTTGGAGAAGGTGCGCGGGGAGCGGCGGTGCAGTCTGAAGAGGGCCAAGTCCACGGCGTCGGTGGCCTGGCCGGTGATGGACCGGGGCGGGGTGGTGGTGGCGGCGGTGGGGGCGTCGTGCCCGGTGTTCAGGGCGGATGAACGGCATTTGAGGGCGATGAGTGAGGCTGTCGAGGCTGGCGCGGCGGCGTTGTCGCGCGGGCTGGGATGGCGGTAGCGCATTCGCCGCGCACACAACCGCGCGGCTGGCGCGTTTTCAGGAAACGGCCGGACGGCTGGTTGTTTCCGAGGAGATGCAGATGAAGAACGCGGAGTTGAAGAAGCTGGCGCTGGCGTGCGGGGCGGACCTTGCGGGCGTGGCGCCCATCGAGCGCTTCTCGGCGCTGGCGCCGGAGATGAACCCCCGGTTCATTCAGCCGGCGGCCAAGTCGGTGGTGGTGGTGGCCTATCGCATCCCGCGCGGCGCGTTGCGGGGGGTGGAGGCGAACACGGCGTGGCACACAATGGGCGCGGGCATGCCGACGTCCGTGGCCATCGAGAGCACATACTTCCTGTGCCGCGAGCTGGAGTCGCTGGGGTGGGAGGCGGCGCCGCTTTTTGACCACAGCGCCAACTTGCGCAACCGGGGGGTGAAGACCGGGCCGGACAAGCCGGAGCCGGACGTGATCATTGACATGGAGTTCGCGGCGCAGGCGGCCGGGCTGGGCCACGTGGGCATGGGCAAGCTGTTCCTGACGCCGGAGTTCGGGCCGAGGCAGATTTTCTGCGCGGTGGTGACGGACGCGGAGATTGAGCCGGACCCGGTGTTCGCGGGCGCGGTGTGCGACGGGTGCGGCGAGTGCGTCAAGGCGTGTCCGGCGCTGGCGCTGGGCGAGGAATGGCAGGAGGCGGAGGTGTGCGGGACCAAGGCGCGCTGGCGCAAGCTGCGTCAGGAAAGCTGCCGCGTGTGCGCGACCGGACCCGTGGCGCGGCCCTACTCGGCCACCTTTGACCCGATCCGCATCGCGGCGGCATGCGGCCGGGCTTGCGTGGCGCATCTGGAGGACGCGGGGCGCTTGAAGCGGAAGTTCCGCAACAGCTACCGGCCGGAAGCGAAGGGGGTGGGGGCATGAGCGGCGAACTGACGAGCGCGATGATCAAGAAGTTCGCGACCGAGACGTTGCGGGTTGACAAGGTGGGCGTGGCGAACATCGAGCGTTTTGACGGGGCGCCGGCGGACATGAGCCCGCGGAGCATCATGCCCAACGCGAAGTCGGTGGTGGTGTTCGTCAAGCGGATCCTGCGCGGGTCGCAGCGGGGGATTGATGAGGGCACGCACTGGCCGAGCTACACCGTGTTCTGCTACTCGGGTTTGAACGCGATGCTCGGCAAGGCGAAGTACAAGCTGGCGAGGTTCATCGAGGACCACGGATACGAGGCGGCGGGGCTTTCGTCGGGGGCGACATCGCGCGAGATGGGGCCGCGCGGTCCTGAGACGGCGCCGGACAAGCCTCGCCGAGAGGTGTCTATGCAACACCGTATCGCGGCGACGCTGGCGGGGCTTGGGGAGATCGGGTGGTCCAAGGTGTTCCTGACCGAGGAGTTCGGGCCGCGCCAGCGC
>CAYYEE010000444.1:0-4225 GCA_964470775.1 uncultured Planctomycetota bacterium
CGACCTCCTCGACGCCATCGTCACCGCCAACTCCAGCATCACCGCGGTCGGCTCCGGCGACGCCTCCGCCTACAGCCTCATGGATTCGCGCCAAGCCGCCCTGGACGAGCTCTCCAAGGAAGCCGGTATCACCGTCATGGAAAAAGGCGGTCTCGTCCGCGTCTATTTCGACCAGTCGCTCGCCGTGGGCGAAACCATGGCCATGCGCCTCGCCACCGTGGCCGGCGCCGAAGACACGCCTGTGTGGGAAAGCAGCGGCTTCGCAGCCAATCTCTCCAGCGGCCGCCTGGCCGGACTCGTCGAGCTGGCCCGGAACACCCTCCCCTCCTATCTCGACAGCCTCGACCAACTCGCCTCCACGCTCATCTACGAAGTCAACAAGATCCACGCCGAAGGCGTCGGCCTTTCCGGCTCCTTTGAAAGCGTCCAAGCCCTCAACGCCGTGTCTGACCCCTCGGGCGTCACGGACGGTTCCACGCTCGCCCTCGACAGCGCCGGCCTCGCCTTCACCCCCCAAAGCGGCGACCTCTACATCAACATCACCCACACCGCCACGAAAACGACTTCCACCTCCACCATCGCCCTGGACGTCACCACCATGAGCCTGGACGACCTGGCCCAGGCCATCAGCGCCCTCGCCGGCGTCAACGCCACCATCTCCAGCGGACGGCTCACTGTCACCGCCGAGACAGGCTACGTGTTCGACTTCGCCGCCAGCCAGGGCACGAACGTCCTCGCGTGTCTCGGCGTCAACGGCCTCTTTTCCGGCAGCAACGCCCGCGACATCGCCCTTTCCAGCGCCGTCGAAGCCGACCCCAACCTGGTGGCCGCGGCCAGAACCCCCTACACCGGCGACGGCGCCAACGCCACGCGCCTCGCCAGCCTGCAGACATCCAAAGTCCTTGCCAGCGGCAGCGCCACGGTTCAGGGATTCTGGCAGTCCCTGGTCACCGAGATCGGCGGCGACCTGCAGCGCGTTCAAGCCCAGGAAGAGACCCAATCCACGCTGGTCGCCGCCCTCAACGAGCGCCGCCAGTCCATCTCCGGCGTCTCTCTCGATGAGGAAGCCGTCCGCCTCCTAGAGTTCCAACAGATGTACAGCGCCTGCGCGCGCTACGTCTCTTCGGTCAACAGCCTCCTGGACAACCTGATCAAGACACTCTGATCTCTTAGCACGGCAGCCTGACATGCAGAGAGTCACCCAGCACAGCAAGATCCAATTGCTCCTCGGCAGCGTCCAGCGCTCCAGCGCCAGCGTGGCCAGCCTCCAGGAGCAACTCGCCACCGGAAAGCAGCTCAACCGGCCTTCGGACAATCCTTCCGGCATTGCGCGCACCCTGCGGCTCCGCAACGAGCTGGCCCGTTGCGAAAGCCTCAGCGACAGGGCCGCCGCGGCCCAGTCCTTCCTCACCATGTGCGAAAGCGCCCTTTCCTCAGCCCAGGAAACCCTGTCCACAGCCCACCAGAGAGCCATCGCCGCCGTCAACGGCGCCCTGGGCTCCGACGACCTTGGAGCCATCGCCGACGAGATCAACTCCTCTCTCGAATCCCTCCTCGACCAGGCGCGCGAGCGCTATGGCGACCGCTACTGCTTCTCCGGCGTAGACACCCTCCAAGACCCCTTTGAAGTCACCCGCGACTCCAACGGCGAAATCACGTCCATCACCTACGCCGGCGCCCCCGACGCCGTCACCCTCGACTTGGGCCAGGGGCGCGAAATCGAAATCACCGTCACAGGACAAGAAGCCTTTGTCGACACCGGCGCCTTGTCCTCGCTGCTCAACCTGCGCGACACCCTGCGCAACACCGCCGGACTCGACCAGGCCAGCCTCAGCGCCGCCATCCGCTCCGCCGCCGATTGCGTGGACACGGCCCGCAAGCGCGTCCTGGAACTCAGCGGCGTCATGGGCGGACGCCAGAGCCGGCTCGATTCCATTGTCGAGCGCTACGAAACCGCGATCATAGAGACCAAAGGCCTCATATCCAAAATCGAAGACGCCGACGTCGCCGAAGTCTACACCGAGCTCACCTCGCAGCAAGCGGTCTACAATGCCCTGCTGTCCTCCTCCGGCAAGTTCTTCCAGCAGTCGCTCTTCGACTACCTGTGAACCTGAGCCCGACGCATGTCTTGGCGGATATTCCCGACTGACGCGCTTTCCTAAAACCCACCTCCGTTTCTGCCGATAACCTAAGTGGGGCGCCCTTGCCAGCAGGCCGCGCGGCCCAAAGCCCGCGCCCGCCGCAGCCGGAAGGGGCGCGATGCGCGCCCCCGACTCAAAAAGGAGAACGCTGTGATTGTCAACACCCGCGACTTCGGCCCCGTCGAAGTGCCTGAGAGCAAGCTCCTGACCATGACCGAGCCCATTCTCGGTTTTGAGTCCCGCCGCCGCTTCACGATCCTTGACAAAAAGAGAACTTATCCTATCCTGTGGCTGCAGTGCGTGGACGACGCCTCGCTGGCCTTCCCCATCATCGAGGCCAGCCTGCTGGGAGTCACCTATGCCCAGGACATGGCCAAGGTGCGCTTGTCCGACTTGGGAGCCAACAATCCTGCCGAGGTCAAACTCTACCTCATCGTCGTCATCCCCGAGGACGTGTCGCAGACCCGGGTCAATCTGCGCGCCCCGCTCATCGTCAACGAGCAAGCCGGACTGGCCAAACAGATCGTCTTCTACGACACGGACTACCCCATCCAGTTCCCCATCATCCAAGCCGCCAACAGCGCGGCCGAGCCCGTGGCCTGCTGACAGACTGGCCAAGCGCGGCCTCCCAGCCGGCGCTCAAGTCAAGCTTTTGTCCCCTCCCGCCCCGGCCCTTGCATGGCGCCGGGGCGTTTTTTTGCTCCAAGACCCAGGCAGACGCGATAAAACGGCGCCTGGCGCTCGGCGTTGACGCCAGCCGCGGGGCCCACATCCATGACCGACCACATCAAGCAGGGGTTCGATCTCCTCCGCGCAGGCCTGGCCAGCCAAGCCGAAGCCCAGTTCCGCGCCGCCCTTGCCGTCGAACCGGAATCCCCCGACGCGCTCTACGGCCTGGGCGCCGCGCTGCGACGCAGCGGCCAATTCGAGGAGTCCCGCGAGTGGCTGCGCCGCGCCGCCGCCGCCGCCCCCGATAATCCCAAACCCTGGACCGAATTGGGCCTGCTCTGCGTCCAGTCCGGCGACTTGAGCCTGGCCGCCGTCAGCCTGGGCCGCGCCGCCGCCGCCGCGCCCAACGACGCCGGCCTCGTCCGCCTGCTGGCGCAGGTCTTGCAGCGCATGGGCCGACACGCCGACGCCGACGCGCTCCTCGAAGCCATGACCGCGTCCGGCGCCGCGCCGCCCCCCCCTGCGCCCGCCCCCCCGCCGCAGCCCCCCGGCCCGCTCCCCGACTTCAGCCGCGACGCCGCCATCTCCCTCTACCCCGGCGTGTGCCTCTCCTATGAAGATGGCTGCTATCCTGAGGAGGCCTCGCCCAACGGGCCGGTGCGCTGGCTCAGCGCCCGCAGCGTCATTCGAGTGGTCCGAACCGCTCCCCAGCCCATCCAGGACCTGGCCCTCCGCTTCGACCTCCACGCTCCACGGCCGGCCACCTACTCCGGCCGCGAGTTCAACGCCAAGGTCGCGGTCAACGGCGCCGCACAGCCTGCCATCAAGCTGTCGCCCAACGGCAACGCCTCCGCCGGCATAGCCTTGAACGCGGCCGAGACCTCGGAATGGGTTATCACCATCACGTGCGACGATGAGTTCGCGCCCTGCGACTGCGACCCCGCCCTCCAGGACCCGCGCCGCCTTTCCCTCATGCTCCACGCGGTGAAGCTGTCCTGTCCCGCCTGGCCGCGGCATACCCTCCTCTGCGAAGTCTGCGGCCAGCCGTCGTCCGCACCGGACAAGCCCTGTCCCGCCTGCGCCGCCGCGCCGCTGGACCGCGCCGCCGCCCAGGCGCTGGGCCTTGCCCTGCGACTGCAAGGCCCTGCCTCACAATGGCCAAAGGACTTCAACATCCGGTTCCTCGACTTCTGGCCTCGCGCCGCCCTCCACGGCCCCTTGTCCAAGGCGTTCGACTGCGCCGCCCTGGCCACGCCCGGCGACGGACTCCGCCTCGGCGCCGACTCGCTGCCTTGCGCCACGGGCCGCTTCGACGCCGCGCTCTCCGCCGGCGCGGCCGAGTTCCTGGAGGACGACGCCTCCTTCTTCGGCGAGATATGGCGCGTCCTGAAGCCCCGCGGCGTGTTTGTCGTGGC
>CAYYEE010000445.1:0-4221 GCA_964470775.1 uncultured Planctomycetota bacterium
TCAGTGGGCCGCCATGAAGCCGGGTTCTTATGTCTGCACCAAGACCAGCCGCCGCGTGGCCCGCGTGGAGGCGTTCGACGTTGACGACGGCCGCTGCGTCATCCGCGACGAGGATGGCGTGCGCCATTTCGACCTGGACCTGGCGATTCAGGAAATGGAGGGGCTGCCGCCGAACGACCTGCGCGCGCTTGCCATCTTTGAGCCCGACCGCGTGCGCAAGATGGCCAACGAGGACCCGCAGGCGCTGGTGAAGATGGCCTTGAGCCAGACCCGCGCCAACCGGATGGAGTTCCGCGAGTTCAAGGCCCGGCTGTGCCCGCTGGTCATTCCTGTGGACGGATGGTCCTCGTGGTGGAACAAGGCCAAGCCGCTGCTCAAGCGGGATCCGCTTATTGAGATGATTGGCGTGTCGCAGCCAACGCTGGTCTTGCGCGCCGAGGCGTTGAGCTACGAGGCGGAGCTGGCGCAGCGGTTTGAGCGGGCGGCCAAGCTGGATGAGCGGGTGGCCGTGGCCATGGAGTTCGCGCGCGAGGCCGGGAATTTGACGCCGGCGCCGGACCTGTTGGCGCGGCTGCGCGAAGGTCTGCTGGCCAAGTGTTCGGGTTCGGCGACGGACACGCTGTCCGTGGCCGTGGCGCTCGACCACCTTGGCGAGGCGTGCGGCGATGAGGCGCTGAAGTCGGAGGCCGTGGCCCTGGCGCAAGGGCTGCCCAACCTGCCCGAGGCGCTGGCCGGGCTGGAGGATGAGCGCGTGGCGCGCAAGGCGATGGGTCTGGCGCGGCGCGCCGCGGGCGAGGCCTGGGGCGACGTGCTGGAGGCGGCTTTGCCCGCCGCGTCCGTGCGCCGCGCCGAGGCGTTCGCTCGCGAGCTGGTGTCGCTGGACGCGGCGCGGCTGACGCGCGCGGCCAACGAAATCCTGTCCAGCCGCGACCGCAAGGTGGAGGCCTTTGTGTGGCTTTGGAAGGCTGTCTGCGAAGGCAAGGAGCCGGCGCTGGCCGGTTTTTCCGCGCCGGACTTGACGATCGCGCTCTTCGGCTTGGCGCACCGGCTTGGCATGACCCGCGCCGGGCCTGGTGAGGAAGAGGCCAAGAAGCAGCGCGGCGTCATCCGGTCCGCTCTGACCGCTGACAACTTCGCGGCGGTCAACAAGGCCTTCGAGGCCGCCAATGAAGACGCCGCGGAGTCCATGCGCGCCGCGCTGGAGAAGAATCGCGGCCTGGCTGATGACGTGCAGACCCGGCTGATCAAGGACCTGCTTCTCACGCATCCTCACGTGTTCGAGGAGAAGGTGGAGCCGTGGCTGGACGAGAAGGTGGTCTGGACGACGCGGGAAGGGCTGGAGAAGAGGCAGGCGGAACTGCGCCATCTGGAGACCGTGGAGGCCCTGGAGAACAGCCGCGCCATCGGCGAGGCCGCGGCGCGCGGCGACCTGAGCGAGAACGCGGAGTGGACGGCTGCCGTTGAGGAGCAGCGCCTGTTGAGCGAGCGCGCGCAGCGCATGCGCGGCGAACTGGCCATGGCCAAGGTGTTGACGGCGGAGGTCGTGCCGTTCGGCCGCGTGGGCGTGGGTTCGCGCGTGCGCGTGCGCGTCGCGGGCGGGTCCGAGGAGCAGACGTTCACGTTTCTGGGCCCGTGGGACGTGGATCTCGCGAAGCGCGTCTATTCCTACAAGGCGCCCTTGAGCCAAGCCTTTATGGGCCGCAGGGTGGGGGAAACCGTTGCGGCTGGCGAGGGAGACGCCCGCCGTCAGTATGAGATTCTTGCCATCGAGTCCGCGCTGTGACGCGAACCGGACTCCTGAGAGACCGCCGGCCGCTGGGAGGTCTCTTCAGCAACGCCAGCCGCGCCGCGGGACGCGCGGCCAGAGCGGTGGAGAAGCCGCCATGCTCGACCTCAAGCTGGACTGCCGTCACTTCCGCGGCGACAAGCCGTGCCGCCATCATTGCCTCTGCGACGGATGCGCCCACTACGAGCCGATGGGCACGCGAATCCTCGTGGTCAAGCTGGACGCCATCGGCGACGTCGCGCGCACGACCACGCTCCTGCGCCCCCTGCGCGAACGCTACGCGCCTTGTCACATCACGTGGCTGGTGGCGCCGCCGGGTCTGGAACTGGTGAGCGGCCATCCCCTTGTTGAGGTGGCGCTGCCCTACGAGGCCGCGTCTCTGGAGCGGCTTCGCGTCGAGCGGTTTGACTTGGTCTTGAGCCTGGACAAGACGTCTCGGGCATGCAGCGTGGCGATGAGCGTGCGCGCCATCACGAAGCTGGGCTTCGGGCTCAGCGAGTTCGGAACGGTGTTCCCGCTGGACGAAAAGGCGGAGTACGCTTTCCGCCTCGGCCTTGACGACGAGTTGAAGTTCCGCCAGAACCAGCGCACGTACCAGGACGTGATCTTCGAGGTATGCGGCCTGACCTACACCGGCGAGGAATATGAGCTTCCTCTGACGCCGGAGGACAGGGCCTTCGCGCGGGCCTTCGCCGCGGGCGCCGGCTTGGGCTCGGACGTTCCCATTGTGGGCCTCAACATGGGTGGCGGCGCCATGTTCGCTCACAAGATGTGGGACGCGCCCGAGGCGGCGGCCTTCGCCAGGCTTATGATGCAACGCCGGCCCTGCAAGGTGCTGCTTTTCGGCGCGGAACGGGAGCGCGCCAAGATCGAGGCGGTCATGCGGAACGCGGACGGCGGGGTCATCAGCGCCGGCCTGAACAACAGCCTGAAGCAGTTCCAGGCGCTCGTGGGGCTGTGCAGCGTGCTAGTGGGCGGCGACTCGTTGGGCATGCACATGGCCCTGGCCGAGCGCGTGCCGCAGGTGGTGCTGTTCGGTCCGACGTGCGCGCAGGAGATCGACCTCTACGGCCGAGGCGAGAAGATCGTGTCGCCCCTTGGCTGCTGCCCGTGCTATCGTCCTTCGTGCGGCCGCTCGCCGTCGTGCATGCAGGCGATCGCGCCTGAGAAGGTCGTGGAGGCCGTGGAGAGGGTTCTTGAGAGGGGCGGGGTGGGGTAATGGCCCTGCGCGTGCGCCATCTGTGGCCGTTCTTCGGCTCGCGGACCGAGCGCGCGATTGCGGGCGAGATCGTGGCGCAGCGAAGGGCGGGCGTGGAGGCCACGGTGTTGGGTTTTCGGCGGGCGCATCCCTGCGAGGACGCGGGGCTCGACGCCGCATTCCTGGACGAGGGGCGCTGGGCCGCGCTGATTCGGCGGCCCGCGGAGTTGCTGCGGGGGCAGGCGTGCGCTCCGGCGAGGGGTTGGCGCCGCTTGGCGTTTTGGGCCGCGGGCGCGGCCAGGGCGGCGCGGCTGCGCGAGGACCTGGCCGCGGCGCGACCGGACTTGCTGCACGCGCACTTCGCGCACGTGGGCCTCTGGGCGAGGGCCGCGACTCGCGGCTTGCGCCTGCCGATGGTTATCAGCCTGCGGGGCCGCGACATGGAACTGGCATGCCGCCTGGCGGGAAGCCGGCTGCGGAACGAGGATTGGAGCGGAGTTCGCTTTTTGGCCAGAAGCGCGGAGATGGCGGGGGCCGCGAAAACGATGGGATTTCCTTCCGAACGCGTCTTTGCGCATTTTTCCGGGCTCGACGTCAGCGCCTTTCCTTTCCGGGAGCGTTCGGCGCCGAGTGGGCGCGGCGCGCGCATTCTGTCCGTGGGGCGTCTTGTGCCGAAAAAGGGCATGGACACGCTGTTGCGCGCGCTGGCGAAGGCGGCGTCGTCTGGCGTTGAGGCTGAGCTCAACATTGTGGGGGAGGGCCCGGAGCTGCGCCGGCTGCGCGCGCTGGCGTCGGAGCTGGGGGTGGCCGGCCGGACGCGCTTCGCGGGCGGCTTGGCGCACGAGGACGTGGTGAGGGAGATGGACAGCGCTGACGTCTTTGCGCTGGCTTGCCGCGCGACGCCGGACGGCGACCGCGAGGGCATCCCCATGGCGATCAAGGAGGCGCTGGCGTGTGGATTGCCCGTGGTCACGACGAACCACGCCGGCGCGCCGGAGGCGGTGGAGGACGGCGTGAGCGGGTTGTTGGCGGCGGAGGGTGACGAGGAGGCTTTTGCCCGCGCTCTGATCGAGATGATCGAGAAACCGGCGCTGTGGGCCGGCATGGGACGCCGAGGCCGGGAACGCATGGCGGATGAGCACGACTTCGCGCGGCTCACTCCATCGCTGATCGGCCACTATGAAGCGGTAATCTCGGAGGCCGGGACTTGAGACTTTCGGTGGTCATGCCGGTCTAC
>CAYYEE010000446.1:0-4215 GCA_964470775.1 uncultured Planctomycetota bacterium
CACAACGCCAGCGCCCAGCCCGCCAGCCCCGCCGAGAAGAACCCCGTGTTCCACAGCGTCTGGTTCGCCTTGACCTTGATCGTGTCCACGCTGACCCATTCCAGCGATGCCACCCACGCCGCCAAAGCCAGGCCGAAAAAGATGGTCCAGCCCATGCTGATGTGCGTTCCGCGGGCCGGAAGGGCCGCGGCCTCGTCCCCCGCCGCGGCGGCGTCCGCCCCCGCGGCGGGTTGCGCCGCCGGCGCCGCGTTGTCCTGGCCCAGGGCCAGCCCGCCCAACGCCGCCAACGCCAGCGCCACCCACAGCGCCGCCTGCCTGCCCCATGCCGACCTCAAGCTCTGTCTCACCGCGTCCTCTCCCGGCGCAAAGGTCACATCAACCCCACGTTCACTTGGATGCCGCGCAACGCCATTTCGAGCTGCTCCCGGTTGGGCGCCCGCTCCAGCGCCACCCGCCGCAGCACCATGTCCTTCTGCACCAGCTCCGCGATGGACTGGGTCATGGACCGCGAGCCGTCGTCCGACTTGGTCCTCACCAGATCGTCCAGCTTCAGCTCTTCGCCCTTCATGATCATCTGGCGCGCCACGGGCGTCACGAACAACAGCTCGATGGCCGGCACGACCTTGATGCCCTCCTTGGCCGCGGGCATCAGCATCTGCACCACGATCGCCCGCAGGTTCTGGGCCAGCGCCTGCCGGATCATGGCGTGCCGCTCCGGCGGGAACATCTCCAGGATGCGCGTGATCGTCTGCGACACACTGCCGCTGTGGAGCGTGCCCAGCACCAGGTGGCCTGTCTCCGCGCAGGCCACGCCGGCCTGGAACGTGTCCGGGTCGCGCATTTCGCCCACCAGGATCACGTCCGGGTCCTCGCGCAGCGCGTATTTCAGAGCGTCGCCCCACGTCGCCACGTCCAGCCCGATCTCCCGCTGATCAATGTACGACTTCTGGTCCGTATAAGAGAACTCGATGGGGTCCTCGATCGTGATGATGTGCAGCCGCTGGTTCTGGTTGATGTACTCGATCACGGACGCGAGCGTCGTGGACTTGCCGCAGCCTGTCGGCCCGCACACCAACACCAGCCCCGAGTGAAACTGGCCGAGCTTCGCCATCTCCGGCGGCAGGTTCAACTCCTCAAACGACGGGATCCGGCTCTTCACCAAACGCGCCGCCACGCTTATGTGCCCGCGCTGGCGGTAGATGTTCAGACGCACGCGCTGGTTCTCCGCGAACTCGTGACCGATGTCCAGGCTGCCCCGTTCCTGAAGAATCATCTGCTGCTGGGGAGACAGGATCTCGTTGACGAGTTTCATGATCTGATTGTCCGTCAGAGGGTCCATCTTGAGCGCCTGCAGCACGCGGCCAATGCGGAGAATGGGCGGCTGGCCGTACTTCAGATGAAGGTCCGAGGCCCCCTTCTTCTCCATCAACTGGAACAACTTGTCAATTCGGGCCTCGGAGGATTTCTGCTCTTCCAAAGACATCGGCCGATCTCCCACGGGTTCTCTTGGCCTGTCGTCCGCGCGCCGAGCCGCGCCGTCTGCCCCGGCTGGCCGGCCGGCTCGTCGGACATATCTAAGCCCACGGCCCCGCCCCTTGTCAAGGCAAACCCGCGCGCCCCTGTCAGCCCCCCACGGCCCTGGCCACGGCCTCAGTCAGCGTCTCAAAGCGGAACGGCTTCTGGATCAGCCCCCTCATGCCCATGTCCAGCAGGTCGCGCGCGCGCTCGTCGCGGCCATAGCCTGTGCACAGCACCGCCTTGACGTCCGGGTCAATGCGGCGCAACTCCACGAAGCAATCCCGGCCGTCCATCACCGGCATAATCATGTCCAGGATCACCAGGTCCAGCTCCTTGCCGTGCAGCCGGTACTGCTCCACAGCCTCGCGGCCGTTGGCGGCCGTGTGCACCTGATAGCCCAGCCGGGCCAGCATGGCTGACGCCACGTCGCGCACCACTTCCTCGTCGTCCACCACCAGCACGGCCCTGCGCGCGTCGCGAACCGCCGGCCCGGCCGCTTCGGCTCCGGCCGGCGCGGGCGGCGCGCACAAAGGCAAGTACAGGCGGAACGTCGTGCCCCGGCCTTCTTGAGTCACAAAGCCGACCGCCCCGCCGTGGTTCTTGACCACGCCATAGACCATGGCCAGCCCCAGGCCCGTGCCCTCTCCCTGCGGCTTGGTCGTGAAGAAAGGCTCAAAGACCCGGTGCGCGAAGGCCTTGGGGATGCCGACGCCCGTGTCGCTCACCGACACGGCCAGGTACCGTTCTGCCCTGCAATCCGGGTAGTTGCGCCGGAACGCCTCGTCGGCGTCCACGACCTCCGTGGCGAACCGCAACGCCCCGCCTTGGGGCATGGCGTCGCAGGCGTTCAACCCCAGGTTCATCATCACCTGGCGCAACTGGCCAGGATCGCCGGACACCCAGGAAGGATCCGCCCGCAAGTTCATCTCCACCCGGACCGGCCGGCTTGCCGTCTTCTCCAGGAACCGTGCCACGTCCCGGATCGTCTCGTGCAGGTCCATAGGTTTGAGCCGGTACTTGCCCTTGCGCGCAAAGCCCAACAACTGCCCTGTCAGTTCGCCGGCGCGCTCCGCGGCGCGCGCAATCTCCCCCACGGCCGCGCGCACGTCGCCCGCCAGTTCGCCGTCCAGAAGAATCATGTCCGTGTGGCCGAGGATCGCGGTCAGGAGGTTGTTGAACTCGTGCGCGATGCCGCCGGCCAGCTTGCCCACGGCCTCCAGTTTCTGCGAACGCCGCAGCTCTTCTTCCAGCCGGCGCCGGCTGGTCACCTCGCGCGACACGCTGGCCACGCCCGACGCCCTCCCCGACGCGTCCAACATCAACCACGACCGCGTCTCCGCCCACACCGTGCTCCCGTCCTTGCGCACGTACTCCAGCTCTATCGTGCGCTCGGAAACCGCTTCCGGACCGCCGCGCTCCAGCGCTCGCCGCTCTTCCTCAAACGCCGCCAACGCCCGCCGCAGCGACGACGACTCCAGCAGCGACTCCTGCGGCAAGGCCCGCATCTCCTCGGCCGTGTAACCCAGGAAGCGCTGAATGGAAGGGCTGACGTAGGTCAGCCTCAGCCGCATGTCGCGCGTCCAGACCACGTCCGACACGTTGTCGGCTAGGAGGCTGTACTGATCCTCCACCTGGCGCAGACGGCGCGCCAGTCCGGCCTGGCGCATGGCCAAAGCCAGCGCCGACCCGAGGCAAACCTTGGTCAGCGGCTCCATGACCACGGCCGCGCCTGCGTCCCACAGCCGCCGGGCCAGGTCCATGTCCCCCGCCGGCGCCACGATCACCGCGGCCGCGCCACAGGCCGCCAAAGACTGCGCGGCTCGTTCCGCTCCGGCCGCGTCCTGGGCCAGCGCCACCACGGCCGCCGGCTTCAATTCCGCCGCCAACGCCGCCGCGTCCACTCCTTCAGGCCGGGCAATGACCGCGTAGCCCAGCGCCTCCAGCAGGCGCTGCGCCTGGGTCTCCGGCCCGATCAGCAGGACGCGTTCACGGTTCATTCCAGCGACTCCATCCTCCACGGTATCAGCGCCCGAAGCGCAACCGCCGCCATAACGCCTATACTGCGCCGCGGGCTCCTGAGCATTAAGACGTGCGAGCGCCGACAGGGGTTCCCGCCCCCACCCCTCGATCCCAACCTCGTGAGGCGCGTTCGAGTCCTCAAACGGTGTGGCAGGAAGGCGGCGACTCCGCGGAAAAGCCTTAAGTCCGGCAGAAGCGTGCGCCGCACGCCTCCGCCCAGACGGGCAGCGCCCCCCAAGCCGCCCCGCATATCTGCTGAACAGCTGCGCGGAACGCGCCTCGCAGCCGCACGATCGCTGTAGTTCGCGATGTTAGCTTGCCTTCCAGTGGCTCGACGCAAAAAGGACGTACGGCTTCCATGCCGCGCCCGGCGCACCTACACCATGCCAGCCTCTCACCGCCGAGTGACACCTACACCCGGACGGCTGGATCGCTTCGAGCGTATTCTTTACTTTAGTATACCCTACGTTTGCGGGTAGCGCCAACTGGGAAATGATTTTGTCATTTATCCACTTGTTATACAGTAACTTACAGCACGATCAAAGGCACAGTCCCCCACTCAACCAAAAGCAATAGTTGCACGCTCCACGACAAGAGAACACCTACCCCGCCTAACGGCCCGTTAAAAAAGACACCGCGTCGGCGGGGACATGGCGCCTCAGCCCGCCAACGGCGGGA
>CAYYEE010000447.1:0-4210 GCA_964470775.1 uncultured Planctomycetota bacterium
GTCGTTGGGGCTGGGGGCTTTTGACCGGGTGGACACGTGGATGTCGTGGCTGCCCAAGGAGGGCGAGCTGCCTGGGGCGCCGGTGACATCGGTGGCGGAATGGGAAGGGGAGGTGTGGGTGGGGACGGCGGCGGGGCTGGCGGTCTTTTCGCCGGAGAAGCAGACGTGGCGCCGGATCGAAACCGAGCGCGCGCCTTGGCCGTCGTCGAGCGTGACGGCGCTGGCGGCGGCGCCGGGGCGGCTGTGGGTGGGGACGGACAAAGGAGGCATGGCGCTGGATACGCGCGGGGTGTGGCGGCCGTTCCTGGCCGGGACAAGGATCTACGACGCGCAGGCGGGCCGGTCGCGGGTGTATCTGGGCACGGACGCGGGGTTGTATGGGCTGGACATGAACGGCGAGGTGCGCGAACACCGGACGCAGGCCAACTCGTCGCTGGCGTCCAATTCGGTCTACCGGGTGTTGCCCGTGGGACGGGACGTGTGGGCGCTGACGCAGCAGGGCGTGCGGCTGGTGATGCGCGACGCGGGCGAGGCCGAGGCGGACCAGGACCCGCCGGCGCCGGCGCGAGGGCCCGACTCGGTGGTGCTGGTGGTGAACGACAACGCGCCGGAGTCGCTGCGCGTGGCGATGAGGTACGTGGAGACGCGCGGGACGCCGAAGGAGAACATCTGCCATCTGCGGTGTCCGAAAGGCGAGGTGGTGAGCTGGGAGGAGTTTGAGGCGTCGATCCGCAAGCCGCTGGCGCGGTTCCTGCTGGAGACGGGGCTGGCGCGGCGGGCGAGCTATCTGGTGACGACGTACGGCGTGCCGCTGCGGATATCGGCGAGGCCGGCGCCGGACGCGATGATGACCGAGGGGGCGAGCGTGGATTCCGAGCTGTGCCTGGTGGCGCGCGACCACGCGCTGCGCGGGCCGCTGCCGAACCGGTATCTCTATCGCGATGAGCCGTTCAACCCGGCGCGGTTCGGGATGTTCCTGGTGACGCGGCTGGACGGCCCGACGGCGGAGGCGGCCATGGGGCTGATCGACTCGGCGGCGCTGGCGGAGCAGGCGCAGACGTTTGGACGGCGGGGGTTTGCGTATTTTGACTTGAGCCCGGAGCAGAACCGGGTGGGCGGGGGGGGCGTGGACGAGAGCATGATGGCGAATTACCGGTGGATGGAGCGGGAGAGCCAGATGCGGCCGAGGCTGAGGCTGGAGAGCACGGACCGGGAGATGGACGAGCCGAACGAGTGCCCGGCGGCGTTCTTCTACATGGGGCGCGGGGCGGGCATCTATCACAAGCGGACGTTTACGTGGCTGCACGGGGCGGTGGGGGTGCACATCCACGCGTTGTCGGCGCGGTCGCTGCGGCGGCCGGATCAGAGCTGGTTGGCGGCGGCGGTGCAGAATGGGCTGGCCGCGGGGATTGGGACCGTGGCGCAGCCGGGGGCCATGGGGGTGAACACGATGAACTCGCTGTACCGGTATTTGCACGCGGGGTACAACTGGGCGGAGAGCGCGTACATGTCCACGCGGTGGCTGTCGTGGCAGACGGTGGTGGTGGGCGATCCGTTATACCGGCCGTTCCAGTGAGGGGCGCGGGCCAGGGGACGGAAGCGGCCGAAGGGGCAAAAGGACGGCGCCGGGGGGCGGGACGCCGGCGCTTCAGCGCTGGTCAAGCGTTGTTCCAGCGGCGGCCTTCATCGAGCATGGCGAGGTAGTTGCGTGTGGAGACGTAGTTGGCGATGGAGTTGCCGCTGCCGAGGGCGTAGCCGCCGCCGGGGACGCAGGCGGCGAGGATGTCGCGGACGTATTGGCGCAGGGGGGCTTCTTCCCAGCGGGCGAGCTTGTCTACGTCCACGCCGCCGAGGATCGCGATGCGATGGCCGTACTTTTTTTTGGCCTGGGCCACGGGTTCGATGGCGTCTTCGTAGCTGTGCTTGGCATCAATGCCCACGTTGTCGATGAGGTCGTCCATGATGGCGTGGAGCGCGCCGCAGGCGTGGAGGACAAAGGGGGCGTTGTGGCTGTGGGCGAGGTCCACGAGTTTTTTCTGCCAGGGGAAGATGTGCTGGCGCAGGACGGCGGGGGGCAGGAGGGTTTGGGTCTTGAAGCCGAGGTCGTCGCCCAGCAGGACAAATCGGATTTGGGGGTGGCGCAGGGCGGCGGTGAACAACTCCAGCGCGCGCGAGCCGACGCGGGCGGCGACTTCGGCGAAGAGGCCGGGGTCGTCGGCCAGTGCGAAGGAGGAGCCTTCGTAGCCCATGAGCCACATGAGGTTTTCGAGCACGCCGCTGGCGCGGAAGGCGAGGCCCATGCCCGAAGGCAACATCTCGGCCAGGCGCGGGATGAAGTCATAGGCGTCCGGCGTGACCGAGACGGGCCAGGGGTAGCGGCTCAGCTCGTCGCGGTTGGTGATTACGCCGCATTCCTGCTGGACCCACGCGCGTTGGCCTTTGCTGATGCTGGCGGTGTCCTGGGCCGAGGCGGTGTGGCGCAGGGGCCAGCCAAAGTCGCCGCGCACGAAGTAGTAGTCGTAGCCCATGCCATGCCAGAAGAGGATGGCGTTGCGGTGAAAGGCCCAGAAGGCGTCGTCGCCCTGCAGACCGGCCGCGACGAGGGGCTCGCCGAGCATGGCCTCGACAAAGACTTGGTCCACCATGAGTTCGAAGAGGGGAACCGGGCCCTGGACAGGGCGGCGGCGCAGGACGTCGAGGATGCGGTTGATGTCTGGGGCGAGGGGGATATGGGGGAGGAGGCAGGGCATGGGCTGGTTCCCGTGGGCGCAAGGAGAGCAAGGACGCAACGGGCGACGCACGCTATTTGGGGGCGTGGGGGTGGGAAAGTCAAGGGCGGGGCGGCCGGAGGAGTCTCGCAATCCTTGATAGCCGGTTCTCACGGATGCTCGCGGATCGTCGTTTGCAGCGCGTTTGCGAGGGGATAGCTTCGTTCGCATGTGTTCCAGATTTCGTGAGAGCCAATAGACCGTGGAACGGCAAAGAAGAGAGGCGGGCCGAGCCTATGGCGTGGCGCGGCCCGACGCGCTATTATGGGCGGCGAGGATGGCGGCTGAGACACGCGCGTGTGCTTGAGGGAATGCGATGAGCGAGCGTCAGGGCGCGGCTGAGAAGGAAGCGATGAATTTGGCTGGCAAGCGGGTGCTGGTGACGGGGGGAATGGGGTTCATCGGCAGCAACCTGGCGCATGCGTGTCTGGGGCTGGGGGCGCAGGTGACGGTGTACGATTGCCTTGATCCGCGCAGCGGGGGCAACCTGCGGAACATCGAGGACATCCGCAGCCGCATCCGGGTGGTCTATCACGACATCCTGAGCTTTGACGAGGTGTCGCAGGAGGTGGTGGACCAGGACATCGTGTTCAACTGCGCGGCGTCGACGTCCCATCCTTTCTCGATGAAAGAGCCGTGGATCGACATGGACGTGAACAGCCGGGGGGCGATCAATCTGTTGGAGGCGTTGCGGCGGTTCAACGTGAAGGCGCGGCTGATTCACCTGGGCACGAGCACGCAACTGGGGCCGCTGAAGTACCGGCCTGCGGATGAGGAGCACCCGGAGTTCCCGCCGGACATCTACTCGGCGAACAAGACGGTGTCGGAGAAGTATGTGCTGATCTATGCGCGGGCGTATGGGCTGCGGGCGACGGTGATCCGGCTGTCGAACGTGTTCGGGCCGCGGGCGTCGATTCACAGCCCGGAGTTTACGTTCAACAATTATTTCATCGGGCTGGCGCTGCAAGACAAGGACATCACGGTCTATGGGGACGGGAAGCAGCTTCGCAACGTGTTGTACGTGGACGACGCGGTGGAGGCGCTGATCCTGGCGGCGAAGGATGACGGGATTGTGGGGGAGACGCTGTTCGCGGTGGGGGACGAGCACTACAGCGTAGCGCACATCGCGGAGACGACGGCGCGGGTGATTGGGCGGGGGCGGGCGCGGTTTGTGCCGTGGCCGGCGGAGCGCAAGGCGATTGACACGGGCGACGCGGTGTTGAGCAACAAGAAGATCAAGGCGCGTTTGGGCTGGGCGCCGCGGACGGGGCTGGAAGAGGGTCTGCGCCGGGCCAAGGCCTACTTCGAGCCTTGTCTGGCCGATTACTTGCGTTAGCAGCCTGTTGAAAATGTCGCGTCTGTTACGGGGACACGTTGCGATCCCGCGGTTGGCGGGCTGAGGCGCCATGTCCCCGCCGACGCTGTGTCTTTTTCAACGGGCC
>CAYYEE010000448.1:0-4207 GCA_964470775.1 uncultured Planctomycetota bacterium
GAAGAGAAGCTCGCCAACGCGCTCTACCTGCTGGGACGCTACGCCGAGGCGCTGGACGCCTACGAACGCGCCGCCAGCAACACCCAGGACGCTGAATCGCAATCGTGGATCATGTACCAGTCCGGCATGTGCAGCCTCAGGCTGGGACACGCGGAGCAGGCGCTTGAGAAGCTGGGCCAGGCCATCTCGAAACGCCCCGATTCCATCTGGGCCAAGCAGGCCCAATGGCAGGTAAACGCCATGCGCTGGTCGGCGCGCTGGCCGTCCAGGATCGTCCCCTGATTCACTCCCGCCGCCGTTTTGGGCCGCCGTTCCCAATAGTCCCCAAAGGAGCCCCGGATGGTCACGCGCACGCTAGTCCGCCCCGAGGAACCCAGCCTCGCCGGAGCGCCACGGCCCGACACCCCGCGCGCCGCCGAATTGACGGCCATGTTCGGCCGTTTCATCGAGTCGACCCAGAAGCTCGAACAGGCCTATCACTCTCTGCGCGACCGGGCCGCCCGCATTGACCAGGAACTGGCCGGAGCCAACGAACAGTTGCGCGCCAAGGTGGCCGAACTCAATCAGCTCAACGACTACCTGAACCGAATCCTGGAAAGCATGCAGAGCGGCGTGGTGGCCGTGGACCGGCAGGGCGTGGTGACGCGCGTCAACCGCGCCGCGGAGGAGATGCTGCATGTCCCATCGCGTCTCGCCGTGGGCGCGCGCTATGGAGACATCGTGCGCGAGGCGGACGGCAGCGCCTCGCTGGTGGTGGACACGATGCGGGGACGCCGGCCTTGCGGGCTTCTGCGCAGGGAAATCCTGCTGCCCGGCGGCGGACGCCGCAGCATCGAGAGCAGCCTCACCCTGATCCGCGATGGCGGGACCGTCCTCGGGTGCCTGGACATCTTCCGCGACCTGACCGAGATCGAGGCCCTGGAGGCCAAGCTTCGCAACGCCGACCGCCTGGCCACTCTGGGCCAGATGGCCGCGTGCGTGGCTCACGAGGTCCGCAACCCGCTGAACGCCATCGAGGGGTTCGCCAGTCTTCTGGCGCGCGACTTCGCCGAAGACGACCTCCACGGACGCTATGCCCGCAATATCGCCGCCGCCGTCAAGAGCCTGGAACGCACGGTCTCGGGCCTGCTCATCTTTGCCCGGCCGCGCCAGTTGAGCCTCGAATCCGTCTGCCTCCGCGAAATGGTGGACGATCTCGTGGAGATCACGCGGCAGGACCTGGCCCAGCGCCGCGCCGAGGACGTCCGCATCGAGGTGGAGTACGGTCACGAGCCGAACCTCATCGGAGCCGATGGCGACCAGTTGCGGCGCGCCATCCTCAACCTCATGCGCAACGCGTGCGAGGCCATGCCGCGAGGCGGCCGCCTGGGCGTGCGCACGCGGATCGGCCCGCCCCGGCCCGGCCAAGCCGGCAATCATGTGGAGATTCAGGTGAGCGACACGGGCGAAGGCATACCGCCCGAGGTCGGCGCCAAGCTCTTCCAGCCCTTTGTCTCCAGCAAGGCGGGCGGCGTGGGGCTGGGGCTGGCCATTGTGCAGAAAGTCGCCGAGCTGCACCGCGGCGAAGTGTTGTGGAACAGCACGCCCGGCGAAGGCACGACATTCACGTTGCGCATCCCTCTGCGTCAACCCACGGGCGACACGGCGTCCGCCCAAAAGACCCCAAATCGTTGAGGCGCGACCATGGCGATTAGCAAAGCCCTTGTCGTTGACGACGACCCCCTGAGCCGCGAGTTCCTGGTGGAAGTGCTGCGCCGGTGCGGGCTGCACGTCCTGTCCGCGTGCGACGGCCGCGCCGGGCTGGACATCTTCCAGCGCGAAGAGCCGGACATCGTGTTCACCGATCTGCGCATGCCGGGCATGTCCGGCATCGACCTGTTGGAGAAGGCCGCCGAGTCCTCCCCCGCCGCCACCATCATCCTCACCACCGCGTTCGCGTCCGTGCAGAGCGCGGTGGAAGCCATGCGCAAGGGCGCCTACGACTATCTGGTGAAGCCGTTCTCTCCAGATGAGATCGAGGCGTTGCTGGGCCGCGTGAAAGAGCGCGCCGCGCTCAAGAGCGAGAACGAGTACTTGCGCCGCGAAGTGGACCGCGAGGTCGACGCCAAGCGCATCATCACGGTCAACAGCCGCATGACCATGATCTGCCAGGAAGTGGAGCGCGTGGCCAAGAGCAAGGCCACCGTGCTGATTCAGGGCGAGAGCGGAGCGGGCAAGGAGCTCATCGCCCGCGCCATCCACGAGAAGAGCCCGCGCGCCTCGCGCCCGTTCATCAAGGTGAACTGCGCGGCCTTGGCCGAGACGCTGCTGGAGAGCGAACTCTTCGGCCACGAGAAGGGCGCGTTCACGGGCGCGGTCTCGCGGCGCGAGGGGCGTTTTGAGCTGGCCGAGGGCGGCTCGCTGCTGCTGGACGAGGTCAGCGAGATATCCCCCAGTCTGCAAGCCAAGCTGCTGCGCGTGCTGGAGGAAGAGGAGTTCGAGCGCGTGGGCGGATCGCACACCATCCGCGCCGATGTGCGCATCATCGCCACCACCAACCGCGACCTGGCCAAGGAGATTCAGGAAGGCCGCTTCCGCCAGGACCTCTACTACCGCCTGAACGTCGTGCCCATCAGGCTGCTGCCCCTGCGCGAGAGACCCGACGACATCCCGCCCCTGGTCCAGTACTTCCTCAAGCGGTTCAGCGCCGAATGCGGCGTCGAGGCGCCGGTGATTCCGCAGGACGTGATGGACCGGCTCATGGCCTACCGTTGGCCTGGCAACGTGCGCGAGCTGCGCAATTTCGTGCATCGCATGGTCGTGGTTGGCCGTCTGTCCGACCTGCCGGACGCGGTTCCCAGTCCGCAGCCCGAGCTCGGCGCCGCCGGCGCCGGTGGCAACGGCTCGGGCGGCCATGGTTCGGGCGGCAACGGATCGAGCGCCGACAATGGCGAGCAGCCTCAGATCAGCGTGGGCACTTCGCTTGAAGACGCGGAGCGGATGCTCATTCTTCAGACGCTCAAGAAGACCCACGGGAACAGGACGCAGGCCGCTGACATTTTGAAGGTCACGACGCGGACGCTGAGGAACAAGCTCCAAACATACCGCATTCGCGGCTTCCTAAGCTGAGCGGAGGCGGCTCCTGTCTTGCCCCGGGGCGCGGCTTTGGCCGCGCTCCTTCTTTATGCCCGCGTTGATGGGGCTACTCGCCGTCTCCGGCGGAAGGCTTTAGAGCCACGTCGTCCAGCTCCGTGCGGCCGTCGCCTGGCATGAGGAAATCCAGCGAACACCCGAACTGGAGCGGCGCGCCGCTGAAGATCGCGGCTGGGGGGCGGAATACGTGCTTGGCCTGGCGCCACGTGTCCGCCGGCGGCTCCGCCCCGATCTCCAGGCGCCAGGGCTTGCCGTCGGTCCTTTTGCCCCACAGGCTGACCCGCGTGGGACGGTTCGACTTTACGCGGAAGGTCAGTGTGTACTCCTGTCCTGCCGTTGGGCGCAACGTGGGGTGGAAGACGCGCGCCACGCACGCGGCGCTGGCGGCCTCTCCGGGGGGGCCCACGTATTCCACGGCCAGGGCGTGGCCTTTGCCGGTCTTGACCGCGGTCAGCGCGCTCTTGCCGCCGCCCCAGGCGTTGTATTGCCAGCCCAGGGGAAAGGAATAGGGGGGCACGGCGGCGTTGGCGGGTGACTTGTCCAGGATCACGCACAGCGCCTCCATGTCCCCGTTGTGGACCAGGTTGCCGTGGGCGTCGCCCAGAGTCGGCGGCTCGGGCAAGGCGCCGCCGCGCAGCGCGCCGGCCAGGGGCGACAGAAGCGACGCGGCCAGCGCCTGCTGCGCCGGCGTCAGTCCCGGGGCGATCAGGTTCTCGGCGACATACACGGCCACGCCTTTGCCGGCGCGGTTCACCGCCAGGTATGCGGACTCCCCGGCGCCGCGCGTGGCCGCATACCACGCAAGCGCGGGCAGACCGTCAATCTTCTTGGCCGCCCTCGGAACGAACAGCCCGCTGGCCAGCGGCCGGGCTGTCTCGCAGATTGCGAACGCGGCCTTGGAGCGCGGGGCCTTCCATTCCATGGGCGCGCTCGAAGGGAAGCGCAGGAACAGGGGGTGGGGATGCCACAGCCGGACGAACGCAAAGCCGCCCTCCACGCCCGATCGTGACAGGCCGCAGAGCGCGGAGAGCGCCCACGCCCGCTTGTCCGCGCTCGACACCTTGCCATCGCCGTC
>CAYYEE010000449.1:0-4181 GCA_964470775.1 uncultured Planctomycetota bacterium
GGAGGGTGTCGCCGACGCTGAGCTGGAGCATGCGGCTGATGGTGATTTCGGTGGAGCCGAGCTGGGCTTCGAGTTTGAGGGGCACGCGGATCATGACGGAGCGGGCGCGCTCGCGGGAGGTGTCGGTGTTGCCGAGTTTTTTGCGGGAGATGGCGGCGTTTCGGGTGAGTTTGCCGAGACAGGACTCGAGGCTCTGAAGAGGGACGGCGAAGCGGATTTCTCCGGGTTCGATCTGGCCGCCGACCTGGAAGCAAACGCAGAGGAGGGTCTCGGAGGGGGACATGAGCTGGAGGAGGCGGCAGTCGGTCTTGCGTTCGATGGGGCGCAGTTCCATCTGCTGGAACTCCTGCCAGCTTTCGCGCAGGGTGCGCAGGACGGCTTCGACGACGTTGTCGCAGATGGCCTGGTCAATGGTGGAGAGGGGGCGGCGTTTGTTGGTGGCTTTGCCGACGCCGCCGAGGAGTCTGTCTACAAGGCCGAGGCAGAGGGGAAGGTCCAAGGTGAGCATGCCGCTTTCGCGTTGGGGCGCGAGGCTGAGGACGGTGACGTAGAGCTGGGAGGGGAGGGAGTCCATCATGAGCTCGTAGCTGAACTCTTGGACGGATGTGAGGGAAACATCGACGCCGACGCCGAGGTAGTTGGACAGGGAGGCGCTCATGACTTCGCTGACCTTTTCATGGAGCCTCTGGAGGGTGCGGGTCTGCTCCATGCTGAGGCGGCTGGGGCGGAGGAAGTCATAGGGCTGGACGCGGCGGCTGTCGGGCCTGGAGCCGCCGGCGGCGGCGGTGACGGAGCCGTCGCGCACGGCTTCGAGGAGGGCTTCAAGTTCTTGTTCGGTGAGGATGTCCGCGGACACGTTGTGAAACCTCCAGCGGTGGCCAGGGGCGGGTTTATTGGACGACGAAACGGGTGAGGAAGACCTGCTGGACGTCGTCGCCGCCGCCCAGGACTTCGTTGATGATGACGCGGGCCTGGGAACTGACGGTGGCGGTGACGTCGGGCTCGTCGAGTTCGTCGAGGGTCTTGGTCATGAGCATGGCGATGAGGGCGTGGAGGGCGGCCTTCTGGTTCTTGATGAATTTTTCCTGGGCTTTGAGGTCGCGCAGGGTGAGGCTGAACTTGACGATGAGGAAGCGGCGTTTCTGGGTGCCGCGGACGTTGACGTAGACCTCATCGAGGCCGTCGTAGACGATGGGGTCGGGTTTGGGCTTGTCGCTGGCCTTGGCGGCGGCTTCGGCGCCGGGCGGCGGGGGGGCGCCGCCTAGCAGGAGGCTGGCGACGGCGACGCCGCCGCCGATGGCGGCGACGAGGAGGACGACACCGGCGATGAGGATGCCTTTTCCTCCACGGGAGGTTTTGGCGGCTGCTTCGCCGGCGTTTTTGCGTTCTTCAACGGCGGCGTCAGGCATGGGGGATTCCTTTCTGTTCGTGGCGGAAGGCGGGCGGTCTATTCGGCGGCGCGCATCTGGATGCGCGGGGGCACGGGCTGCCAGAGCTTGGGCCGGACCGTGGGCTTGTGCGGGGCGAGGACGACCATGACGCGGTCGGTTCGCAGTTCGCTTCCGCCGCTGGAGCGGACCAGGGGCGGGCCCAGGCCGCAGCCAATGCCTTCTACATTATCTTCGGACAAACCGTAGGTGTACTGGAGCCGGCGGGCGGCTTCGATGGCCCGGGCGCCGGTGAAGGCCCAGGGCGAGGCGAAGCGGGGGGGGACGGACTGGGCGTTCGATACGTAGACGAGGATGGAGACGTGGCAGCGGGTGGCCAGCGCGGCGGCGGCCACGCTGCGCAGGGACTCCAAGGCGCCGGGTTCGAGGGTGGTTTCGTCCTTCTGGAAGCTGATCCAGGCGGGGACGGGGACGGTGGCGCCGCTGTTGACGAGGTCGACGACGGATTGGTCAAAGCGTTCTTCGTTGGGCTCGACGACGCGTTCGCGGAACTCTCCGGCTTCGTCGGGGGCGGCTTCGGTGTCGTTTTGGAGGTAGCTCTGCTTGAAGAAGGGCTGTCCGACGGGCCGGCCGCCGCCGCGCTTGAGGGACATGACGCCCCTGGCGCTGAAGGACTTGACGAAGGATTCCAGCCGGCCCTTGGCGTTGAGGTCCGGGCCCTTGCTGGGGGCCATGGTGCTCATCATGATGAAGAAGGCGAGAAGGATGGTCATGAGGGCGGCGTAGGAGACGATATAGGCTGGCGCCGCCGCTGGCCGGGGTTCTTCGCGTTTTTTGTTCACAGGTGGAAGCCTCCTGGCTTGGTCGTGAGAACCATGATCTCGACGACGGAGCCGGACGAGCCTAGGCCGGAGGCGCTGGCGCAGGACTGGAGGCGCGGGGCCGAGATTTGCCCGCGGGTGGCGAGGTAGTGGCAGATGGCGGCGGCGCGGTCCATGGCGAGCTCTTGGTTGGTTTCGTGGCGCGAGGTAGGCAGAAAGAAGCGGTCGCCGTGGGCGGTGACGCGGAGCACATGGGGCAGCTTGCGGAGCGAGGTGGCGATGGCGTTGAGCACGGCGTTGTTGGCGCTTTTGATCTCGGCGCTGCCGGGGTCGAAGAGGAGGCCGGGGCGGATGCGGATGAGGAGGCCGCGGTCCAGGTTGGTGAAGTCGACGTAGTCGGCCATGCCGGGGGATTCGAGGCAGATGCGGAAGTCGGCTTCGACGTCGCGGAGGGCGTCGTAGGTGGGGGCGGTCTCGACGCCGCCCTGGTGCCGCTGGCCTTCGCGGGCCTGGGGCGGCTCGACGGCGCTGTCGCCGGGGGACGTGTCGAAGAGGGTGAACGAGGCGCGGATGCCGCTGGCGATGTCTCGGAATCTCTGGGCGTCGGCGCCGCGGAAGGTCATGAGGAGCACAAAGAAGGTCATGAGCAGGGTGACGGTGTCGGCGTAGGTGAGCATCCAGGTCGGGGCGCCTGGGGGGGGTGGGTCTTCCCTTCTGGCCATGGTGGTTTTCCTTGCGGCGAGGGGGCGTCAGGCGGCTTCGCCTTTGTGTTTGGTGGTGACGATGCAGGCGCGCTGGGCCGGGGAGAGGAAGGACTTGAGCTTTTCCTGGATGAGGCGGGGGTTGTCGCCGGACTGGATGGCGGCGATGCCCTCGATGAGCATTTCCTTGATGAGGGTTTCTTCCTTGCTGCGGGAGTCGAGCTTGCCGGCCATGGGGATGCAGAAGAGGTTGGCGAAGAAGGCGCCGTACAAGGTGGTGAGGAGGGCGACGGCCATGCCCGCGCCGATCTTGCTCGGGTCGTCGAGGTTCTGGAGCATCTGGATGAGGCCGATGAGGGTGCCGATCATGCCGAAGGCGGGGGCGAAGGCGCCCATGGCGTCCATGACGGATTTGCCTTCCTTGTGGCGGCCGAGCATGTAGTTGAGCTCGTTGGTGAGGATGCTGCGCAGGGCTTCGGGGTCGGTGCCGTCCACGACGAGCTGGAGGCCCTTGACGAGGAAGGGGTCCTTGATGTCGCCCATTTGGTTTTCGATGGCGAGGATGCCTTCGGAGCGGGCGAGCTTGGCGAGGTTGACGATGCGCTCGATTTCTTTGTGGGGGGAGGGGACCTGGCTGAACATGGTCTTGCGGGCGATGGCGAATACGCCCATTACCTTCTTGAGGGGGAAGTTGATGAGCGTGGCGGAGATGCAGCCTCCGATGGTGATCATGAAGCTGGGCACGTCGAGGAAGGTGCTGGCGCCGGGGCCGATGAGGACGGCGCCGACGAGCAAAACGTTGCCGACGAGAAAGCCCAGCAGTGTTGCGATATCCATTGTTTTCTCCCGGCGCGAGGCCGCAGGTTGGGTGGGGCGAGGTTGCCCGTTCTATCAGTTGACGGAGCCGGTGGGGCCGCCGGCGCCGGACTCGCGGCGGAGCTTCATCAGGCGTTCGGTGATGCCGGCGGCGTTTTTGGGCTGCATCTGTTCGATGATCTTTCCGGACTTGGAGGTGTCCATGACGGCCAGGATTTTAGTGGCGGTGACGACGTCGAGGGCTTCGAGCGCGGCGGCGGCGGCGCTGGGTTTCATGCGTTCGTAGGTGGCGCCGATCTGTTTGAGGTTGCGGCCTTCCTGGGCTTTGATTTCGATGGCCTTTTGCTCCATCTCGGCCTTTTCCTTTTCGAGTTTGGCCCAGCGTTCGTCGAGGGCTTTGCGGATATTGTCGAGTTCGGTTTTTTGGCGCTCGATTTCGTCGCGGAGGACGTTGA
>CAYYEE010000450.1:0-4177 GCA_964470775.1 uncultured Planctomycetota bacterium
GTGGGCGGGGTTTGTGGCGGGGGGTATGACGCTTTGGGTTCCGGTGTGGGTCTGGCGCAGGGACCGGGTGGCGGCGCTGGCGGGGACGGGGTTGTCGGTGGCGTTGCAGCTAGCGCTGGTGATTACGCTGGCGCTGCCGGATCTGGTGGGGACGGAGTCGGAGCGGGAGCTGGCGCGGTTCCTGAACCAGCGGGGGCGTTTGCCGGACAAGGTGTTGATTGTGGATCAGCGGGTGGGGTCGGTGGTTTTCTACCTGCGGCCGGATCTGCGGGCGGCTCTGCGGCCCGGGCAGATTGCGCGGGCGGCGGTGGATCGGGTGTGGCAGGAGCTGGGGGGCGGGGGGGAGCGGCTGGTGGTGTTGCCGTCGTTGCGGGAGCGGAAGGCCCGGTTGCTATACGACTATGATGGTTTGCCGTTTGTTCAGGCGGGGCGCTATCGGGTGTTTGACGGGGGTCAGTGGCTGGCGCGGAGGCGGGGGCAAGGAGAAAGGGACTGAGCAAACGGAAGAGCGGCGGCGGCCCGCGGACGGCTCGCGCGAAGGCGCGAAGGTAGGCGGCGGCGAACGGCAAAGGCAACCAACGGGCGCGACACCCGCGCTCCGGCGAGGATGGCGGGGTCAAGAGCGGGCGGGGCGCAGGTCGGCGATGAGGACGCGGGTCTGGTCGGCGGCGGCGGCGTCCTTGAGGGCGGTGCGGAGGCGCTGGAGGCTGGAGCCGCATTTGACGGTGGCGGCGTTGTTGCGGCTGAGGCGGGCGAGGGCGGCGTCGATGGGATCGCTTTCGGGTTCGAGGCTGGGGTCGCGGATAACGAGGGTTTTGAGGACGAGGCCGCGGGCGTCGGCTTCGGCGAGGCCGAGGTGTCCTGAGGCGGCGAAGGCGAGGGCGGTGGTGACGGCCCAGACGTTGCGTGCGCCGGCGGCGGCGGCGCCGACGGCAAGGGGGAGGCTGGAGCTCTGGTGGGCGGCGGCGTCGACGCAGTCGAAGGGGGGGAGGGCAAAGAGGCTGAGGGGGCCGGCGTCGGCGGCGACAAAGGCGCCGCGGACGCGGCGGAGTTCTTCGAAGATGGGGCCGAGGCGTTCGAGGCAGGGTCGCCACTCGGGCGGGGCGGCGTCGGCGGCCGGCGGGGCCGGGGGGCGGGCCATGCGGCGGCGGTCACCTCCGGCGCGTTTGACCTCGATGGCCTCCTTTTGATAGGCGGCGAAGAAGGGGCCGAGGCAGTTCTGGGAAGGGTCGCGTTCGTAATTGCGGCGCGGGGCGGCGGCGCGGCGGCGCTCGAAGACGGCGTTGCGGGCGAGGCCGTCGGCATCGAGGACGATGGCGAAGGGGAGTCCTTTCATTTCGGATTTGCCAAAGCCTTCGGCGATTTCGTCGTAGATGTCGGCGGGTTCTGGGAAGCTGTGGGGGACGCCCCATCCGTTGAGGAGGGCGGCGGTGTCGACGAGGCTTTCGGAGAGGCGGCTGAGGCGGTCGTCGAAGGCGAGGGCGACGAGGCCGCCCTGGACGCCGCAGGCGAGGGAGTCGAGGGCGGCGTTGCAGGCTTTGGCGAAGGCGTGGACGCTGAGGAGGGCGCAGGCGCGCGCGCCGACGAGGCTGGCGCCCATGGCGATGGTGTAGGCGGTTTCCGGGTGGAGAGAATAGGGCCAGTGGCGGGCCTTAAGGGCGCGGGCGGCTTCGAAGACCTGGCTGGCGCCGGGCGCCGGGACGCAGGTGACGATCTCGGCGCCGGCGTCATGGACGGCCTGGGACGCGACGTCGGCGATGCGCTGTTCGCTGGACGGCATGTCTGAGTCCCCCCGAACTGCTTTTGAACGCGTGGGCATGTTACGGGTTCGGGGGCGGGGGGGTCAAGAGGCGAAGGGGAGGAACCCGCGGACGACGAAACAATGGGGCGGCGGCAGGGGAACCACGGAAGACACGGAGAACACGGAGAACGGCGGGAAAGGAGAACGGCGACCGCGGCTCGCGCGAAGACGCGCAGGCACGAAGGGCAAACGGGAGACGGCAACGGCGGGCTCGCGCAGAGGCGCGGAGGACGGCGAAACGCCGGCGGGGGAGAACCGCGAAGGGAACAAAGAACGGCGGGGATGAGCGTGGATGGCGAGGCGGGCTTTGCGGCTGGGGCGGAATTTGGCATGATATGGCGCGCGGCCGCTTGGCCGTGGATGTTCCCGGGGATAGCCAGCGGTCCGGGGTGAGTGACTTCATGATCAAAGAGGATATGCGGATGTTCATGCGCATGGGTGCGGCGGTTCTGGCGGTGGTGGGCGCGGCGTGGGTGGCGTTGGGAGCGGAGGCGAAGGCGGGAGCCGATATCGCGGCGTTGCGCGCGCGGGCGAACAAGGGCGACGTGGCGGCGATGTTGGATTTGGGCTGGCGCTGTCAGCACGGGGAGGGTGTGGCGCGGGACGCGGGGGAGGCGGCGCGGTGGTATGGCAAGGCGGCCGAGGCGGGGTCGGCGCAGGGGATGGTGAACTTGGGCTTTTTGTACTACGTGGGGCAGGGCGTGACGCGAGACCTTGGGCGGGCGATGAAGCTGTTCCGCCAGGGCGCGGATGCCGGGGCGGCGGACGGGATGCTGAACTTGGGGGTGATGTACCGAGACGGAGAGGGCGTGGCGCAGGACCCGGCCGAGGCGGCGCGGTGGTTCCGCAAGGCGGCCGAGGCGGGATCGACGGTGGCGATGGTGAACCTGGGCGTGGCGTACGCTGAGGGCAAGGGCGTGGCGCGCGATTTGGCGCAGGCGGCGCAATGGCAGCGGCGCGCGGCGGACGCGGGCAACGCGGACGGGATGGCGGCGCTGGGGCTGCTCTACGCGGCGGGGGCGGGGGTGGAGAAGAACCTGGCCGAGGCGGTGAAGTGGTACCGCGCGGCGGCGGACAAGGGGCATGCGGTGGCGGGTTTCCGGCTTGGCGAGTGTTATGAGAACGGGCTTGGGGTGGAGCAGGATCTGGCGCAGGCGTATGCGTGGTATCGCCGCGCGGCGGGGCAGGGGCTGGCCGAGGCGCAGAACGCGGCGGGCAACTGCTTGATGAACGGGACGGGCACGCCGGCGGACCCGGCTGGGGCGATTGTGTGGTTCCGCCAGGCGGCGGTGGCCGGGAACGTGGCGGCGATGTTGAAGCTGGGGTTTGTGTTCAGCCAAGGCGCGGGCGCGCCGCGCGATCCGGCGGAGGCGGCGCGGTGGTTTCGCAAGGCGGCGGAGGCTGGAGACGCGTCGGGGATGTTGAGCTTGGGGGTGATGTTCCGGAACGGGTCTGGGGTGGCGCAGGATGACAAGCAGGCGGCGGCGTGGTTCCGCAAGGCGGCGGAGGCGGGGAACGCGGGCGGCATGCTGAACTACGGGGCGGCGCTGCGGCAGGGCATCGGCGTGGAGCGCAACGCGGCGGAGGCGGCGAAGTGGCTGGCCAAGGCGGCGGAGGCGGGCGCGCCGGAGGCGATGCTGGAGATGGGGAACTTGTGCGCGGCGGGCGAGGGCGTGGCGCGTGACGCGGCCAAGGCGCGAGAGTGGTATCGCCGCGCGGCGGATGCAGGCAACGCGATGGCGATGGTGAACCTGGGCTTCCTGTGCTATCGCGGCGAGGGCGGTCCGGTTGACCATGCTCGCGCCCGGCAGTGGTATCAACTGGCGGCCGAATCGGGGGCGACGAGCGGCATGGTGTCGCTGGCGGCGCTGATGCGGCACGGCCAGGGAGGGCCGCGGGATTTGGAGGGCGCGGCCAAGTGGCTGCGCAAGGCCGCCGAGGCTGGAGACGCGGAGGCAATGACGGAGTTGGGCGTGGCTTGCCGCGATGGGATGGGCGTAGCGAAGGATAACGCGGAGGCGGCGCGTTGGTTCGGCCGGGCCGCGGCGGCGGGCAACCCGGCGGGGATGGTGAATCTGGGTTTCATGTTTCACGTGGGCGCTGGGGTGCGCCAGGACGCGGGCGAGGCGCTGAAGTGGTATGTGAAGGCGGCGGAAGCCGGAGACGTGGCGGGCATGGTGAACGCGGGCTCGATGCTCTTTCGCGGGGTGGAAGGCGGGGGCGTGGATCGCGACCTGGAGCAGGCGCGGCGGTGGTTCACCAAGGCGGCGGAGCTGGGTAATCCGGTGGCGATGTACAACCTGGGTTACATGTTCAAGCACGGGCAGGGCGTGAAGGCGGACGCGGCCGCGGCGGCGGAGTGGTACGCCAAGGCGG
>CAYYEE010000451.1:0-4175 GCA_964470775.1 uncultured Planctomycetota bacterium
GCGGGGTTGACGGTAGAGTGGGACAAGGGGGGGGCAATGGCGCTGCTGCGGTGGAAGGGCGGGGAGGGCGCGGGTTTCCACCACTTCCAGGTCTATCGCGGGGGGGCGGCGGATTTTGCGCCGGACGCGCCGTTGCTGATCGGGTCGCCGACTCGGGCTGCGTTCATCGACCCCAGTCCGACGGGTGGCGAGCGGTTGTATTACCGGGTGGTGGCTGTGGATACGTGGGGCAACGCGTCGGCGGCGTGCGCGGGTGTGGCTGCGCCGGCGCGAGAGCGCGCGCCGCTTGTGGATCTGCGGATGACGATGGAGAAGGCGGCTGTGTCTGGGGGGGCGGCGATGGTGAAGGAGGCGGGGGCGAAGGGGGAGCAGGCGCCGGCGTTCGGGGAACCGGAGAAGCTGGTGGAGAACGCGGGGGAGGTGAGCGCGCCGGTGAGTCTGGCGCCGGGGAGCTACTATGTGTGGTTTCGGATTAAGGGGGATAAGTTGAAGCCGGCGGTGTTCTGTTGGGTGACGTTGGGCGAGAGCGAGTACTACTGCCGGATGTATACGTCGGGGCGGTTGCAGCCGGAATGGGGGTGGGTGAGGGCGCTGGCGATCAAGAGCGTGGCGAATCCGGATGAGAAGCCGGCGTTGTTTGAGGTGAAGACGTCGCCGACGGCGCTGAAGATCAGGCACCGGGCGAACTACTTTGCGGTGGATGAGGTGTTTATCACGAATGCGGTGTGGGGGAATCCTGTGCCTGGGGCGTTTGGGCCGCATCCGGGGTGTGGGGATGCGTTTGGGCGCAAGTGAGGGGTTGGGGGCGGGGGCAGAAGAGAGGGGGCCGGCCTTGCGGGCCGGCCCCGGGGGATGGTGAGGGGTGAGGGTTAGTGGGCGGCGCCGTTGGCGCGGTCGGTGGGCGGGAGGTCAACGCCGTCGACCCAGAGGACCTGTTCGGCGGCGCGGAGCTTGGCGAGCAGGTCTTTGTCAACGCCGCCGTCAGTGTGGATAACCATCATGGCGCGCGGTCCCTGTCGGGAGATGGACATGTTGGCGATGTTGACGCGGGCGTTGCCGAAGATGGCGCCGACGACGCCGATGGCGCCGGGCTGGTCGGAGTTGCGGATGAGGACCATCTGGCCTTCGGGGATCATGTCCATGCGGTAGCCGTCAATCTGCTGGACGTGCGGGAGCTTGTCAGAGCCGACGAAGCCGGCGATGGAGTGCTCGTTGTCGGAAGACACGTGGGCTTCGATGCTGTCGCCCATGCTCTTGGGGCCGGCGGTTTGGACGATTTCGACGTTGATGTCGCGTTCGAGGGCGGCCTGGGCGACGTTGACGACGTTGACGCGGCGTTCGAGGTGGGGCTGGAGGAGTTCGACGAGCATGAAGCGTGAGCAGACGTTGGCGGCGGCCTGGGCCTTTTGGCCGGTGACGGTGAGCTTGACGCGGCGGATGGGGCCCTGGACGAGGCGGGCGAGGATGGCGCCCATGCGCTGAGAGAGGTCGACGAGGCGCTTGCCTTCGGCGTCGAGGCGGAGGTCCACGCCGGCGATGTTGACGGGGCCGAGGATTTCGCCGTCGCGGAGATAGGCGAGGACGGCGCGGCAGGCTTCGAGGGCGACGCCGGCCTGAGCTTCGGCGGTGGAGGCGCCGAGGTGGGGTGTGGTGACGACGTTGGGGAGGCCGATGAGGGGGTTGTTTTTGGGGGGCTCGGAGGTGAAGACGTCGATGCCGGCGGCGGCGACCTGTCCGCTCTTGAGGGCTTCGGCGAGGGCGGCTTCGTCGATGATGCCGCCGCGGGCGCAGTTGATGACCATGAGGCCGCGTTTGGCGATGGCGAACTGTCTGGCGCCGATGAGGCCGGTGGTTTCGGGGGTGAGGGGGGTGTGGACGGTGACGATGTCGACCTGGGGGATGAGTTCGTCGATGGAGGCGCAGAACTTGGTGTCGGCGGCGGGCTGTCCGGCGTAGAAGGGGTCGAAGACGATGACGCGCATTTCCATGGCGATGGCGCGCTTGGCGACGGCGCGGCCGATGCGGCCGAAGCCGACGATGCCGAGGGTTTTGCCGGCGAGCTGGACGCCGTGGAAGGTTTTGCGGTCCCAACCGCCCTTGGCGGTGTCAACGGCGGCGGGGACGAGCTTGCGGGACAGGGCGAGCATGTGGGCCATGGTGAGTTCGGCGGTGGAGATGGTGTTGGCGTCCGGGGTGTTGAGGACGAGGACGCCGGCTTTGGTGGCGGCTTGGAGGTCGACGTTGTCGACGCCGACGCCGGCGCGGGCGATGACGCGGAGGGCGCCTGGGTCGGCGAGGAGAGGGGCGGTGACCTTGACGCCGCTGCGGATGATCATGGCGTCGGCTTCGCGCATGGCGGCTTTGAGGTCGTCGGCCTGGAGGCCGGGTTTGACGATGGTTTGAACGTCGGGTTGTTCGGCGAGGAAGTCGAGGCCTTCTTTGCCGAGGGAGTCTGCGATGAGCACTTTGAACATGGCGGAGTCCTTTTCTGAGACGATGTGGCGAAAGGTCATGGGCGCTGGGGCGGCGCCGGGCGGGGCCTGGACTACTTGACGCAGGCCGATCGGTCCGTGGCGCAATGGGCCTTGTCGCCGCCGTTGGGCTCATCGTCGAAGCTGTAGGCCACGGTCTGGAAGCGTTCGCGGAGTTTGTTGACCTCGGCCTTGACGTCCTGGTTGCGCATGGTGGCGCCGGCCATGAGTTCGGCGATCTGCTCCATTTCGGGTTCTTTCATGCCCATGCGGGTCATCTCTTGGACGCCGATGCGGACGCCGGCGGGGTTGGCGTGATTGGCGAGGGGCTCGTGGGGGAGGAGGTTCATGTTGATGATGATGTCGTTTTCTTTGAGCTGGGAGCTGACGAAGGCGCCGCCGCCCTGGGCGGAGACGTCGACGGCGACCTGGTGGCTGCGGGTGTAGCCGAGCTCCTTGAGCTGGACGGCGAAGCCGGCCTTGTCCAAGGCGGCGGCGAGGGCCTGGGCGTTGGAGACGACCTGGCGCGCGTACTCTTCGCCAAAGGCGAGCATTTCGCAGGTGGCGATGAAGAGGGGGGGCAGGGTGTCGAGGTGGTGGTTGCTGCTGGAGCCGGGGAAGGCGCCTTTGTCGATGCATTTCCACTCATTGTTGCTGAGGTTGCTGAGGATGAGGCCGCGCTGGGAGCCGAAGAAGGTTTTGTGGGTGCTGCCGACGACGATGTCGGCGCCTTCCTTGAGGGGCTGCTGGAACTGCTTGCCGGCGATGAGGCCGAGGACGTGGGCGGCGTCATAGACGAGGGGGATTTTGTAGCGGTCGCAGAGGTCTCGGATTTCGGCGATGGGTTCGGGCAGGAGGAAGAGGCTCTTGCCGAGGACCAGGAGCTTGGGGCGGATGCGGCGGATGAGCGTGCGGGTTTTGGGGACGTCGATAGTGTAGCCGTGTTCGACGGTGGGGAAGCTGACGACGTTGGTGGTGTACTTGCCGACGGTACCGGTTTTCTGGTGGCTGATGTGTCCGCCGCCGGGGGTGCTGTTGACCATGACGATGTCGCCGTGCTTGATGTAGGAGCTGAACACGGCTTCGTTGGCGTTGGTGCCGGAGATGGCGCGGACTTCGGTGTGGACGCACTGGAACAACATGCGGAGGAGGCGTTTGAGCTTGTCCTCGATGGCGTCGACTTTGTCGGTGCCCTGGTAGTAGCGTTCGCCTGGGTGGCCTTCGGCGTAGCGGTGGCAGAAGTCGGAGCCCATGACGGCGCGGGCGCGGCGGCTCATGACTTGTTCGGAGGCGATGAGGTTGAGGCACTTGGCGCGCCACTCGTTTTGTTCTTGGACGGTTTTTTCGGCCCAGCGGATGTTGGCTCGGTACATGGTTGGTCCTCAGAGGTTCGTCAATGTGTTCATGCGATGGCGGCGGGAAACACGACCCGGTCGCCGGAGAGTTCGACAGCGGCAAGGCGTCTGAGGCGGGAGGCCGTCCGGCAAGGCGGCTTGCAAGGTACCCCGGAACACGCCCGCGCCGGAGGGAGCGGCCAGAGGCCGCTCACGATCGGCGCTTGGGGCGGCCGGGGCGGGTACCTGCGCCACTGGCGCCGAGCGATCCCTTGGGGTTGCGCTTTTTGGTGAGAGTGGCGTGATCGGTGGGTGAGGGTATCATGGGCTTCCCGACATCGTTTGAGCATTCGCGCCACGCATGGCGCAT
>CAYYEE010000452.1:0-4171 GCA_964470775.1 uncultured Planctomycetota bacterium
GCGCCTGGCCGTCCCTGCCCCTCGCCCCATCATCTAGTCAAACGCCAAACTCCAGTCCTCGGCCATAGGCCGAGGGGTTATGGACGGATCCTAACTCAGCACGCAGCACCAAGCTGAGGCAGGAGACACGGCTATGGGACAAAGTAATCAGCCAGCCTGCCTGCACGACGCAGGCATGGACGAAGCGCTTTTCCTTGAGATCAACTCCGAGCATCCAGATGAACGCCACATGCGCGATCTGGTGTCCGCGGGCGCCAACGTCAACGCGGTCAAGGACGGCGACTCCGTGCTCATGAAAGCCATTGACCTTGTTTCGCGAGGTCTCGACTCCCGCTTTGTGAAGCTGCTTGTCGAACTCGGGGCTGACGTGAATGCGGTGATAGAGGAAGGCGCGTGTCCCCTGTGGGAGGCGTGCCTCATATGCAGCCCGGAACTGGTCGAATACTTGATCCAGCACGGCGCTACACCAAACGTCGTTCTGGACCAGAGCGAAAGCCTCCTCGACTGGGCTGAATTCGACCAGTGGTACCACACATCGGAGTCCCTGGGCGACGCGGATTCGCACGACGGAGTCATCGCAGCGGCCCTGGCCGAGGTGATCGCCGTTCTGAAGAAGCATGGCGCCCAAAGACTGTGCGACTTGCAGGCGCAAAAGGTGTTGCGCTGGGTCTCCATGTTCGCCAGCCACCCCACGGGCCTGGTGACCGGGGAAGGCAATCTTGATGTCGCCGCCATCGCCGGCGTTGACGCCGCCCTGGCAAAAGACTTCCGGCAATGGAGAGAAACGCACTGGGATTCCTGGCCCGACAAGGATTTCTCGAAGAGGCCCCCCGACTTCGACCGCGCGGCGCACAACGCATGGGGCCGCTGCCTGGCAGAGCGTCTGCGCGGCCTGATCCCCCGGACGTGCCCCTCAAGTTCTCCTTTATCGACCCTGATGGAGAGCCTCGCAACGTCCGAAACGTGAATCACGAAATGTTCGCCTGACCGGGCGTCGCCACGGAAGGGAGAGGCGGTTCGGATGCGGTTCAGGCGCTCCTACCAGCGCACATGAACCACGCCCCGTCGCTCAATTTGGTCCTCCCGCCTCCCGCAACAGCCCCCTCCCAGCGCCGCGCTCGCCGCTTTTCAGCGGCGTCGCTTCGCTCTCCGGCCCGCCCACGTCAGAGTGGTGACGAAGCGGCCCTGTCAAGCCATTTGTTAATCTTACCGGGGGCTTAATCGTCAGGACATTTGATTTCTTACCGGGCATGGGCAGTCTCCCGCGCCGCCCTGCCCCCCCGACGGGGGGAAGGCGGGGGGGCAGGGCGGCGCGCGACCGGCTGGATCGCAGGCGCGCCTTGCCCGGAGTGAACGCGCTCGGCCGCGTCCAGCTCGCGTTCGATGCGTTCGGCCAGCTCGAAGGGGTCTGTGCGCTCGCGCAGGGCCAGGAGCGCGCGCACGGCTTCGGGCATGGCCTGGGGGCTGTAGCAGGCCGCCAGGCGGTCCAGGGGCGTCTCGGCGGGCGCGTAGCGCCGGCGCAGGCGTCCTTCCACGCGCTGGCGTTTCAGGAGCTTCACGCTGGGCTGAAACAGGTTCATCATGAGCCGCAGGCTCTCCCGATAGGGGACATTCATGGCCGCCACGTCCTGGGGCGTGTCGAACCGCTCCCACCCGAAGACGCGGCGCACGTGGGTCCAGTTCTTCTGCTCCACGCGGGCGTTGTCGTTCTTCTGATAGGGTCTTGAGCGCGTGAAGCGCAACCCGTGCGCGCGGCAGTAGCCCAGCAGGTGGTAGTTGATGAACTCGGAGCCGTTGTCCGAATCAATGGCGCGCATCGCAAAGGGCAAGGCGCGCCGGATCTCGTCAAGAGCCGCCACCACGGCCTCCTCGCCCCGGCCCAGGATGGCGCGCGTTTCGCACCAGCCGGTGAAGACGTCCGTGGCGTTGAGCGAATAGGCGAACTCGCCGCTGGCCGCCGGGCCGGAATGGCTGACCAGGTCCACCTCGACCGAGCCAGGCGCGGTCACGTCCCAAGAGTCCGTCTTGATGGGGATTTGGCGTTTAAGCAGCGTTCCGGGCTTGGTCCTGCCGTACAGGCGTCCATGCAGCCGCCGCCGCTGGTCCGCCAGGCGGCGGTCGATCTACCGGGCGCTGATGGCAAGGACTTGGCGCTCCACCTCCGGCGCGAGACCGCCCAGACGACTGCGCGCCCAGGGCAGCCAGCGGGGAAGCAAGGCCTTGAGGCGCTCCGACCAAGGGCAACCGGCCGCCCTCCAGATGAACACGATGACCCGGATGGCCTGAGCCGAGTGCTCGGTTCCGCGCCGCCGCCGCGGCTCCGTCTCCGGCTCGTGGGGCCTGCCCAGCAGGGCAATGGCGTACTTTCGATGGTAAGTCGTCATGGCGCAGAACTCGTCCAAGATCGCCTTCCTCTCTTTCCGTCCGGCCTCCTGATACCGTCGCCGGTACATCCGCAACGCCTCTTGAAGTCTCTCGCCCGCCATTCTTGGCCCTCGCCTTGGGTAAGACTGCAAATGGCGTGACGATACCTTCTCCGGTAAGATTTTAGATGTCTTGATTCGGCGGCTTGACGCCGAATCGCCCGTGAGGCATACTTGTCTTTGTCAGAAATGCGCCCGCTCCGGCTACGGCCGCGCACGTCCTCCCTGATTTCCCCAGGTTCTCCATAGGGGGGTAAAGGGCGAATAGGAGACCGCTGGCCTTCGACTAACGGAGTCGGAGGCCAGGCCTCTTTCTGGGGCCACGGGGCGGCGGCGTGGGGCAGTTTCCGTCTCTTGAACGCGGAAACGACGTGACAAGCAGGGGAACATGGGGGATATTCACCATCGAGGCGCCGCCCCTTCCCGGATCGGCCGGGTGCGCCCGCCTTTCCTGTTTCGGCAGGTTGACGCCAGGCTCGTATGCGTCGCAAAAGGTGAGTCTGGGTGTTCCGAAAGGGCTGCCATCCACAGACGGCAGCCCTTTCCGGATCTGGCGCCAGTGGCCGATCCTGACCAGAGCCTTGGCGAGCAGGGATTGAGCGAACGCTCCGCCTGGGATTGGTGGCCTGCACACTCTCTCCGCAAACGGCGCAGTTTGTTGACTCCAGGCGGATGTATGTGTACACTTGGCAGATGGGTTGAACCAGTTGCACGCTGCGCCCGGCCGCGCTGAGCCGGGAACGTTTCGGACGTAAGCAGGACGCCTGGTTCAGCCTTAAGATCACCGTGAACCCCGTCGGAAGGCGGGGTGGCAGCGACGGCGTGTCACTTAGACTGCCGCCACTGAGGAGTCTGCCGCCCTCCATGGTGATCCTGCGCTTCCGAGCTGCAACAGGGACTCGTAGAGGCGGCTGAAATGCCAGGTCCTCCGAGTCCCCTGTCTTGGCCTCAGAGCGGGGAGGCTCGTGTCCAGGGAGTGGATCAGCGCCTGCCGTTCCCCCCGGTGTATCGGCGGGCCCAGAGTAGGGGCGCCTTGCGTGTCCTGTTCAGGGGATTCCAGCTTGACAGTCGCGGCGCTGGGTTGGTTCAAGCCCTCGCCTTGCAGGCGAGCGCTTCCAGCATTAGCATGTTGGGCCGAAGGAGGAGCCCGGCATGGGGGAGATGCGTCGAGGGAGTCACACGGTTTTCGAGATAGAGGCGCACGTGTGCTGGACGACGAAGTACCGGTGCAAGGTGCTGACCGGGGACGTGGCGTTGCGGACGCGCGAACTGGTGCGTCAGGTGTGCGAGGCCAACGAGGTTCGGATCTTGCGGGGGCACGTGAGCGCGGACCATGTGCATCTGCTGGTGTCGCTGCCGGCGCGTGTGTCACCGAGCAAGCTGATGCAGTATCTGAAGGGCAAGACGTCGCACACGCTGCAGATGGAATACCCGCATCTGCGGAAACGGTACTGGGGTCGGCATCTCTGGGCGCGTGGGTACTACTGCGTGTCGGTGGGAAACGTGACCGACGAGATGATCCGGGAATACATAGAGATGCACGACGAGCGCCCGAAGGACGACGGGTTCCGGATCGCGGGGGAGACGCCCGAGTAAGGCTTCAGCGCGCTTCGAGCGCGGGGGCTTGAGACGGCTTCAGCCGGAAGCAGGGACTTTCAGTCCCGCCCCCTCAAGCCGCCTGCTTCCAGCAGGCGCTGGAGTTTGGCGTTTGACTAGATGATGGGGCGAGGGGCAGGGACGGCCAGGCG
>CAYYEE010000453.1:0-4166 GCA_964470775.1 uncultured Planctomycetota bacterium
AAACCGTCGCGCTTCAGCCCCACTACGTTCACACGCCTGGGAAACGCCCGGTGCCCGTCCACCATCATGAACGGCGGCACGTCCTGCGTGCAGCCCGTCAGCGCGCCCACGAACGCCAGCCGCCCGATGCGCACGAAGTGATGCACCCCCGCCGCCCCGCTGATCAACACCCCCCGCTCCACCTTTACGTGGCCGCCCAGCATCACCCCGTTCGTCATGGTGATGTTGTCTTCCAGGCAGCAATCGTGGCCCACGTGCGAGCACGCCATCAGGTAGTTGCGGTTGCCGATAATCGTGACGCCGCCGCCCTTGATGGTGCCGGTGTTGATGGTGACGCACTCGCGGATGACGTTTTCATCGCCGATGATCAGTCCCGTGGTCTCGCCGTGGTAGCTGAAGTCCTGGGGCGGCCCGCCCAGCACGGCCCCGTCCCAGATGCGGTTCCCCCGCCCGATCTCCACGCGCGCGGTGATCGTCACTCGATTGCCGATCACCGTGCCTTCGCCGATGCGCGCGCCCGCGCCGATCACGCTGTACGCGCCCACTTCCACGCCGGCGCCCAGCTCCGCCGTGGGGTCAATGAGCGCCGCAGGGTGAATCGCCATCTCGCCGTTCTCCGATGTGCCGAGGTTCGCGAAGTTAGAAGTATAACAGGACCGGCCCTGCCCCATCAACGCCCCGCGGCCCCGCCGCCAGCGCCGGCGGCGCAAGCGGCCAGACGCGCCAGCGACAGGTTCAGCGCATGCCCCGAGCGGTAGGCTTTGACATGGCCCTGCAGCGACACCCCCGCCAGGAACAAATCGCCCAGAAGGTCCACGATCTTGTGCCGGGCCAGTTCGTCCTCGAAGCGCCTCTCCCGCCGGATCGTCCCGTCGTCCTCCACGATCAGCACGGTGTCCGGGCTGGCGCCCTTGCCCAGTCCGCGCCGCTGAAAACCGGCGATCTCGCCGCGCAGCACGTAGGTGCGGGCCGGCGCGATGCGTTCCGCGTAGGTTTCCTCCGTGATGTCCACCGTCACCGTCCTCGCGCTGGGGACCGGCCGGCCATAGTCCATCGTGTACGTCACGCGCAACCCGCCGTCCCACGGCGCAATCGCCACGCTCGCTGCGCCGTGCGACGCGAACAATGGCCTGTCCACCCGAAGGGCCGGCCGTTCCGCGTCCTGCTCCACAATCCCCGCCGACCGCAGAAGCTCCACGTAACACAAAGCGCTGCCGTCTCCCGCGGGCGTCTCCTCTCCGTCCATCTCCACGGTCAGGTTGTCCACGCCCAGCCCGTGCGCCGCCGAAAGCACATGCTCCACCATGCGCACGCACGCGTCTCCACTCCGCAGCGTCGTCGTGCGCGCCTCCTCGCCCACCGCGAACTCGGCCAGCGCCCGGACTTCAGGCCTCCCCGCCAGGTCCACGCGCCGAAACACCACCCCTGCGTTCTCCCCGGCCGGCTCCAAACGCAGCGTCGCCTCTCGACCGGCGAAAAGACCCACCCCGGACAAGGACACGGGCCGGCCGATGGTGCGCTGGCGGCGGTTCAACGGGCCTTCCCCTCCGCGCCCTCCTTGGCCGCGCCCGGCGCCGCCTTGGCCCCCGCCTTGGTCTTCGCGTAAGCGGCGTTCAATTCCTTGATCACCGCGTCCGTCACGTCCAGGTCCGGCGCCTGATAGAGCGCCGTGCGCTGCGAAATCTCCAGGATCAGCGCGTTGATCGGCATGTTGTCCATCTCTTCATCCGTGTGCTGCGGCAGCGAGCGCTGGCGGATGATCAAGTCGAGCCCCATCCGGCGCGCCACGGCCTCGGCCGCGGCGTTCACGTCCTGATACACGGCCAGCGTATTGCGCACCCGCGCCGAGTTCTCCTTCGCATAGGCCTCTTGCTGCAAGAGGCGAGCCGTCTTCACCATCTCCTCGAGCTTCTTCTCCTGCTCCTGCCGCTGCGGCGTGCCCATGGCGAACTCAGCCGCGCTCGAGCTCAGCTCGCGGACGCGCTCCTTGGCGCTGTTCAGCCGCGCCGTGTACTGGCGCATCATCTCCGCCGCCTCGCGGTTCAGCTCCTTGGCGCGGTCCGACGACTCAAACACACGCGTCAGGTCCACCACGCCCACCTTTGCCGGCCGCGCCGCCTCCGCCGCCAGCGCCGCCCCGGCCAGCGCCAGGACCGCCACAAACGTCAACACCCTCGCCATGCCTGCGCCTCCATCCATGCCGCCGTCAAAACGTGAAGCCAGACCCCAGACTGAAACTGAACACCGCGGTCTTGTCCGAATCCTCTTTCAGGACCGGGAAACCGAAGTCCAACGCAATCGGCACGCGGCCGCCGCCGAGTTGGGGAATGCGCAGCCTCACGCCCAGGCCCGTCGCCAGGCGCAGCTTGTCCACCCCAAGTTCCGGAGCGTCCCACGCCAGGCTGCCCGCATCCATAAAGAAAAGCCCGTGCAGCACGCTCTTCACGATCGGCACGAAGTACTCCAGGTTCGCGACGTACATCGCCTTGCCGCCGATCTGCTCGCCGTACACGCTGTCCACCGGCCCGATGCCGCGGTAATCGAAGCCCCGCACCGACCCCAGCCCGCCAAGGAAAAACCGCTCGAAGATCGGCACGCCGTCGCTGCTCGTGGGCTGAATGAACCCGATCTTGCCCCGCAGGTGCAACACGTGCTCCCCGCGCTCCTTGTCCTTGTACATCGTCCAATACCGGCTCGCCTCAAACGTCTCCGTCATCACGTTCACGTCCCCGCCCAGCGGCGTGCCCGAAATCTCCAGGTCGCCCTGCACGCGATAGCCCTTGGTCGGAAAGTAGAAGTCGTCCCGCTTGTCCCACGCCACGCGCAGATCCACCGCGCGCTTCTCGTGGTCGCCCTTCGCGTCCAGAACATCCTTCACATAACCTCCGTCGTCCTCCTCCTGGAGACCGTGAATCCAGATATTCTCCAAGATCAGGTTGAGCGTAACCACAAGGTCCTGGAAGTATCGGCGGCCGCCGGTCAATGTCACGCCCGTCCGGCTGTCCGTGTACCGGCTGTAGACGTTGTCCGTCGAGTAGATGTCGAAACCGCCCGAATAGACCGTGTCATACAGAGCTGGGTTGTACCACCTCAACCTATAGTCCGAAACGTACTGCCCAGGGCTCAGCGAAAGGGTCACCTGCTGCGCCCCGCCCGCGTACGCGTCGCCCGAGTACAAGTCCCGGAAGCTCTTGGGCCGGTCCGCCCAGTCGAAGTTCTCATGCGTCACCGCAAAACGCCCGGCCAAGCCGGAAACCGAGTTGAACGCGAACCCAAGGCTGATGTTGCCCAGGCGCCCCTCCACCACCTCCACCACCGCGTTGGCCCAGTTCGGGTCCTCGGTCTTCTGATAGCGGATGCGCACAGGCTCCGTTTGCTTCGCAGGGTCGGGCGCGGCGAACAATCCCGTGTTCTTCAAACGACGCGTGCTCTCGTCCACCAAAGCCGTGTTAATCCGCTGCCCAGGCTCGAAAGAGAGGTTGCGCCGGATCACACGGTCCTGCGTGCGGTGATTGCCCATGATCAGGATGCGCTTCAGATAGACCTCCGGCCCCTCTTCGATGATGATGGCGATCCTGGCCGTCCGCTTCTCCACGTCCACCGTCACCTTGGTCCGCACCGACGCAAACACCCGCCCCTGCCGCCCGAACAGCCCCTCAATTTTCTTCCGGTCCTCGTCCAGCGACTCGGGCGAATACCATTCCCCCGCCTTCTGCTCCATCACCGCCGCCACTTCGGCCCGCGTAAACAACTGATGCCCCGAGATCTCCACGTCCTCGATGCGGTACCGCTCGCCCTCGCGCACGTTGACCTGGACGTAAAGCCGCTGCAGCGTGTCGTCGTGAACAAGCCGAAAGCCCACCGTCGCGTCCAGCCATCCCTTGCGGCGGTAAAAATCGCGCACATTGTCCAGGTCTGCCCGCAGCAGGTCCGGATCATAGGTCCCCGGCGAAAGCATCGTGCGCGGCTGCGTGCCCTGCATCTTGTCGGCCAGGTCATCCTCGCTGAACGCCGTGTTCCCAAAGAAACTGACGCTCTCCACCCGCTCGCGCGGCCCGGACTGGATGTCGTAGATGATGTCCACGCCCTTGGGGTTGGGCTCCAGGCGCTGCGTCACGCGCGCGTAGATAAACCCCTCCTGGCGGTACGCCGCCTCGATGGAGCGC
>CAYYEE010000454.1:0-4145 GCA_964470775.1 uncultured Planctomycetota bacterium
AGGAGGCGTGGCCGACGCGGCCTTGGTGGATGACACGCAGGCCCAGGCCGCGGGCGCCACGGGTGGAGATGGCTTTGAGCTGGTTGTTTTCGAAGCGGGCGGAGCGGGTGAGGGATTCGTCGCATACGACTTCGGCGGCTCCGGCGGCGGCGCGGGCCTGGTCGAGGAGGGCTTGGGCGGCGGGGGGGATGGGCATGGACATTATTCGCCTCCCACCACGATGTCGCGGACGCGGATGTGGGGGCCGCCGTCGCTGACGCGCAGGGGCGACTGGCCTCCTTTGCCGCAGCCGCCGAGCCCCCCGAAGCGGCGGAGGTCGGCGCCGATGGCGTCGATGTTCATGAGGGTCTGGAAGACGTTGCCGGAGAGGTTGGCGTCGCGGACGCGCTCGGCGAGGCGGCCCTTGCGGATCATGAAGGCTTCCTCTGATGAGAAGCTGAACATTTCCATGTCGGTCTGTCCGCCGAGGAAGCCTTTGGCGTAGATGCCGTATTCGACCCCGGCGATGAGGTCTTCCATTTCGCCGGAGCGGGGTTCGATGAAGGTGTTGCTCATGCGGACAATGGGTTCGTAGCCGTAGCTAATGGCGCGGGCGTTGCCGGTGGGGGGCTCGTTCATGGCGTGGGCGGTTTCGCGGGAGTGGAGGCGGCTGGTGAGCTTGCCGTGGCGGATGAGGTAGGTCTTGCGGCCGGGGACGCCCTCGGCGTCAAAGGCGTAGGAACCGGCTTCGCCGGGCAGCGTGGCGTCGTCGACGACGGAGAGTTCGTCGGGGCCGAAGCGGCGGCCGAGGCGCATGATCTCCTGGAGGCGGAGGTTCTGGTGGATGAAGTCGGCTTCGCTGAGATGGCCAAAGGCTTCGTGGATGAAGACGCCGGTGAGCTGGGGGTCGAAGACAGCGTCGTAGCGGCCGGCGCGGACCTTGGGGGCGCGGAGCATGTCCACCGCGGAGGCGACCGCTTCGTCGCACAGGTTGTCAAGTCCGCGGCAGATCTGGAATCCGCGCAGGTCGCCGACCGAGCGGCGGGCGGTCTGGACGTCGGCGCCATCGCGGGCGACGGCGACGAGGGAGATGCCGCAGAAGACGGTGTCTTCGCGGATGAGGGAGCCTTGGGTGTCGCCGTACCAGACGGAGGTGGAGTTGTCGGCGTAGTTGACGGAGGTGCTCTGAATCTTTGGGGAGCCGCTGAGGATGCGTTCGTTGTAGAGGCGGCAGAGGGTTTCTTTTTCGGCGAGGGAGATGGAGCGCGGGTCTTCGCCGGGGTTGGCGGCGATGTGGACGCGGATGACGGGGGTGGGGGCGAGGCCGCGCTTGCCGCCGCCGGCGCGCTTGGCCTGGCGGCAGGCCATGGTGACGTAGCTGGCCAGGTTCTCCACGTCGTTGAAGCAGCAAAAGCCCCACCCGCCGTCCACAAGGGCGCGGACGCAGCCGCCGAGCAGGACGGGTTCGCGGATGGACTCGAGCTCGCGGCCCTGGTAGAGGATGCGGGTGGAGGCGCCGGTCTGGATGCGGATTTCGACGTGGTCGGCCTTGGCGGCGGCGAGGGCTTTGAGGATGAGGTCTTCCAAGGGGACTCCCGGTGATGGACGGAGAAACACGGCAAGGACGACCGGCCGCCGCGGGAACCACTTATCTGCGCCGGCCGGCGCCGATGGGGAACGGCGAACGGCTCAACGGTCAGAGGCCGGGGGCTGGGCGATGAGTTGGTTGAACGCGTCTTCGGTGAGGATGGGGATGTTGAGTTCTCGGGCTTTGTCGAGTTTGGAGCCGGGGTTCTCGCCGGCGACGAGGTAATGCGTTTTGCTGGTGACGCTGGAACCGGCGCGGCCGCCCAGGGATCGGATGAGCTCCTCGATCTGTGAGCGGCTGTAGCCTTTGAGCGTTCCGGTGACGACAAGGTTCTTGTTGGCCAGGGGCTGGGGGCCGGCTGGGGCGGCGGGGGCTTGGGTCATGTCAACCCCGGCTTCGCGCAGAGACTCGACGAGCTGGCGTCCGCCGCGATGGTGGAAGAACTCGTGGACGCCGGTGGAGACGATGCCTTGTTCGTGGAGGCACTCGGCGAGTTCTTCGACGCTGGCGCTGGCGATGTCGGCCAGGGTGTCGAAGCGTTCTTCGAGGGCGGGGAGAAGCTTGGGGAGCGTGACGGAGCCGCTGATTCCTTTGACCTTGGCCGCGCGTATCTGGTCGGCCAGGGGCAGGCTGGCGATCTCCTGCGTTTTCTCCGGGTTACTGGCGATGAAGTCCTTGGCGCTCTGGATGGCGGCCTGGGCCTTGTCTCGCGCGCCTTTGTCGGCGCGGACCAGGGCGCGGCGGATGTCGGCTTCGGAGGCGCTTAGGAGGTCGTCGATGGAGGGGAACTGGGCGGCGAGGTCGCGGGCAAGGGTGGCGCCGACTTTGGGGACGCCCAGGCCGGCGAGGACGCGGGCCAGGCCGCGGGTCTTGCTCTTCTCGATGGCCTCGATGACGTTGCGGGCGGAGAGCTCGCCCATGCGATCCAGGTCTTTGAGGTCGTCCTCTTTGAGGCGGTAGAGGTCGGCGAGGTGTTTGACGAGACCCTGGGAGAGGAGCTTCTCGACGAGGACCGGTCCGAGGTTCTCGATGTCCATCTGGTCGCGGCCGGCGAAGTGGAGGATGTGTTCGCGGATCTGGGCGGGGCAGTCGGGGTTGCAGCAGCGGAGGTCAACGAGGTGGTCGGTGGCTTCGACGGGGCGGCCGCAGCCTCGGCAGCGCTTCTCCTGCGCGGGCGGCTGGCCGCCGCGCGCCTTGCCGGCGCGTTCGGCTTGGGTCTGCCCGAAGAGGTCGCGCTTTTCGCTGCTCTGGCGCGGCGCTTTGCGCTGGCGGCGCTGGAGGTAGAGCTCGCAGCCCGGGTTGACGCACCGGAACGCGACAAAGCCCTCGCGGGGCGGGTCCCATTTCAGCTTGGTCTGGCACTCGGGGCAGTGGGCGGGGGGGGCGATGGGCTTGGCGTCTTTGGGCCGCTTTTCCTTGACGACGCCCATGACTTGGGGGATGATTTCGCCGGCTTTCTGGACGAGGACGGTGTCGCCGATGTGGATGTCGAGGCGCTGGATTTCGTCGAAGTTGTGGAGGTTGGCGTTGGAGACGTTGGTGCCGGCGAGGCGGACGGGGTCGAAGTGGGCGACGGGGGTGATGACGCCGGTGCGGCCGACCTGGAAGGTGACGCTCTTGAGCACGGCGGCGGCTTGCTCCGGGGGGTATTTGTAGGCGAAGCACCAGCGGGGGTATTTGGGCGTGGCGCCCAGCTTTTCGCGCAGAGCGAGTTCGTTGACTTTGACGACCATGCCGTCGGTGTCGTAGTCCACTTCGCGGCGCTTCTTATCCCATTCCTCGATGGCCGTCCAGGCTTCGTCGAAGCTTCCGCAGACGCGGCTGTGGGGGTTGGTGGGCAGGCCGCAGGCTTTGAAGAAGTCCATGACGCCGGAGGCGGTGTCGGCGATGGGCTGGCTCATCTCGCCGAAGCCGTGGGCCATGAAGGCGAGGCCGCGGCCGGCGACAATGCGGCTGTCGAGTTGCTTGAGGGAACCGGCGGCGCCGTTGCGGGGGTTGGCGAAAGGCTCTTTGCCTTCTTCGATGAGTTTGCGGTTGAAGGCTTCGAAGGCGGGGCGGGGCCAGTAGACTTCGCCGCGGACTTCCACGACGCCGGGCGGGTTGTCGCAGGCGAGGCGGAGGGGGATGTTGCGAATGGCGCGGATGTTGGCGGTGATGTCGTCGCCTTCCTTGCCGTCGCCGCGCGTGGCGCCGAGGACGAGAACGCCTTTCTCGTAGCGCAGAGACACGGCGAGGCCGTCGATCTTGGGCTCGGCGAGGTAGGTCGCGGCCGCGCCGCCGAGCTTCTTGATCACGGAGGCGTGGAAGGCGTCGGCCTCCTTGCGCGACTCGCGGTTTTCGATGCTGAGCATGGGGACGGCGTGTTTGACGACGGCGAAGCCGCCGAGGGGGGCGCCGCCGACGCGCTGGGTGGGGGAGTCGGGGGTTCGGAGCGAGGGGTGGGCGGTCTCGATCTCGGTGAGCTCGCGCATGAGGGCGTCGAACTCGGCGTCGCTGATCTCGGTTCTGCCCTCGACGTAGTAGAGGCGGTTGTGGCGCTCGATCTCGCGCCGCAGCCATTCGGCGCGCTTGGCGGTTT
>CAYYEE010000455.1:0-4128 GCA_964470775.1 uncultured Planctomycetota bacterium
CGACTTCCCTCCCCCGGTAGTCCGCCACCCGCCCCCTCGCCACAGGTTCCTCCCCCCTGTCCTCGAAACAAGCATACTCCAAATGGCGAAGACCAGGCTTCAAGACCAGGATAATCACGCTCGCCTCCTCTATCTCGTCGCAGGCGCCTTAGCGCTCAGCAGCTCATAGGTGAACTTCGCGATGGCCAATTCCTCGTTGGTCAGGATCACCAGAATCCGGACCTCGCTGTCGTCGGCCGCCACGTCCGAAGGATACGTCTTCACGTTCCGGTTCCGCTCCGGGTCAATCTTGACGCCAAAGACGCCCATATCCGAACACACCGCCCAACGCACCTCAGGCACGGTCTCGCCGATCGTGTCCGTGAAGATGATCGCGTGCGCATGGCCCACCACCGCCAGGTACGAACCCAGGTACTTGCGGATGCGCCACAGATATGTCTGCTGCGTCATGTACAGCCGCGGATCGGGCGAAGCGCCATTGACCCGCGCCACCACGTCGCGGATGTCCGCCGACATCCCCGACATCCCCAGCACCCCGCTGTTCTTGTTCAGCGTCTTCTCCACCGCCGCCGCGCCGCCCGGCGCGCGCGCAAGCATGTTCAAAGTCACCGCCGGGTCCAGATCGCCCGACCGCGTGCTCATAATCAACCCCTGCAGCGGCGAATAGCCCATCGTGTTATCCACCGACTTCCCGCCCACGACAGCGCACAGACTGGCCCCGCCGCTGCCCAGGTGACAACTCACCGCGTTCAGCTTCTCGACCGGCAAACCCAGGAATTTCGCCGCTTCCCCCACCACAAACTGATGGCTCGTGCCATGAAAACCGTACTTGCGCACACCCATCTCATCCGTCAGTTGACGCGACAGCGCATAACGCCGCGCGTATTCTGGAATTGTCGCGTGGTAAGCCGTGTCAAACACTGCCACCTGCGGCAGATCGGGATAGAGCGCCTTCGAAGCCTTGAGCAGATTCACCGCCGGCGGGTTATGCAGCGGCGCAAGCGGCAGCGTCTTCTCCAGGTCCGCCAGCGCCTTCTCGTCCACCACCGCATGGCCGCCGAACCAGCTCCCCCCATGCACCACGCGATGGCCGAGCGCGTCCGGCGCAAGGCTCGCGTCTCGCCGAAGCAACTCCATCACCCGCTCAAACGCCGCGCCGTGGTCAGGCATTTCAAAATAGTGGACCTCCTCCACGCCGTTCAGCCGGTGTAGAATGCGCGCCGGCTCCGCGGTCTTGGGTCCCACCCGCTGCGCCTCGCCGCCGGCCAGCATCTTCCCGTCCGGCATCGAAAGCAGCTTGTACTTCAGCGACGAACTCCCGCAGTTGAATACCAGAACGTTCATTTCATAGAGCCTTGATAACCAACATAGTCCTTGCCGCTCACGCGTCCCATGCGCCCCGTCCGGCCGAGTGGCCTTTCGCCGCTCAGATGTCGTCGCTCGTCCACCCGAACACCGGCACGCCCGCCAGGCTGTGCGCGATGCACGCCGTGCCATAGATCGCCTCGGCTACGGCGTCCAGCGACACCGATTCGTTGGCCGCGTGCACCTTCTCCTCCTCGCCCGGCCCGTAGCCAATGGTCGGCAGATTGAACTCTTCCACCATCAAGCTGCCCGCCGTGCCCATGCCCAGCCGTCCCAGGCGCCACTTGCCCGTCCTCACGGCCAGCCCGGCCGCCGCCAGCGCGTGACGGCTCCGCTCCATCACCGGGTTGAATGGGTCCGTGGACCACGAATGCGTCACGTGCCGCACCACCGCAGCCGTGCCCGTGTAGAGCTTCTGCGTCTCCTGACGCACTTCCACGTCCACCGCCACCGCGCCCGAGCTCTTCGCCGCGGCCGACGCGGCCCGCTTCAACTCACTGATCGCCCCGCCCAGCGACTCCTCGTTCACCAGGCGCTTGGCCACGTTGATCGTCGCGCGCCGGCCGCCCGCCACGTCCTGGAACCGCGGCGGCGCCAGCCCCAGCTTGTCCTCGCGCGGACCGCCGTCCAGCCGGTTCAAATCGCGGTACACCGCGGTCGCCGCGTCCTCCACCTGGAAGGGATTCGCGCCCTCGATGCGCACCTCCATTTCCGCCCACCCGTCATGGCCGTAGTACAGCCCCAGCCCGGTCGGCTCGCCTAGAACCGCATAAGCCGGCTTGAGACTCAGGCTCGGCAGCGTCTTCTCCAACAGACGGCGCACGCCTGCGCTGCGGCCATACTCCTCCGCCACCGTCGCCGCCACCACCACGTGCCCCTCAAGCGGCAACAGCGCCCGCCGCAGCAGGTGCGCGCCATAGACCTGCGCCGCCAGACCGCCCTTGCAGTCTCCCGCGCCAACGCCATACAAACGCCCGTCCGCGATGCGCGCGCTATAGGGGTCCTCGGACCACGTCCCCGAAGGCGTCACCGTATCCATGTGCGTGTTCAGCAGCAGCGTCTTGCCGTCCGTCCGGCCCAGCAACACTCCCGCCACGTTGCCATACTCGTCCCGCACCACCTTATCGTAGCCCAGTTCGCGCATCTTGCGTTCCACCACATCCGCCACCTGGCCCTCAGCCAGCGACGGACTCGGCAGCTTCACCATTTCCTGCGCAAACTTCGCCGCGTCGTCACGAACACCCTCCATCTTCCGTCTCAGCATCGTGTACATGGTCGCTCTCCTTCTCCGCGTTTATCAGCAGCCTGTCTCAAAGCGCCAGCCAGCCCCCGCACGCCGCGCCGCCCATCCATCGAGTCCAAAACGCCCACCAGGTCCATCGCCTTCTCATAGCATCCCAACGCCCCACACCAAAGCAATCCCCGCGCCAATCCACAGCCAAATCCACAACCCTAAGCGAACAAGGACGTTGTGGACATACTGTCTCGGCTTGACAATCGCGAGATACTATTTCATAATAGTAATCGCCATTTCATATTGAGGATTTCATCATGCGCGCCGAAGACCTGAAGCTCGAGGAGCTCGTCGATTTCCAGGAAGGCCGCCTCAACCTTCACGGCCGCCGCCTGCTCATCCACGCCCTCCACGCCCTGGCCCAGTTCCGCAAGGACCTCATTGACATGGCCGGTCCCGACGTGGCCCGGCGCGTCCTCACACGCTTCGGCTACATCCACGGCCACGCCGACGCCGCCGCCATGAAACGCATCTTCGAATGGCGCAGCCTCACGGAATGGCTCAAAGCCGGCCCTCGCATGCACAGCCTCCAAGGCATGGTCCGCGCCGTCGTCCGCAGCCTCAAAGTGGACGAAGCCGCCGGCCACATCGAGATGGAAGTCACCTGGCACGACTCCGGCGAAGCCGAAGAGCACCTCATCGAGTTCGGCCTGGCCCGCGAACCGGTCTGCTGGATGCTGGTCGGCTACGCCAGCGGCTACGCCTCTTTCTGCATGGGCCGCGATGTCTACTTCATCGAGCAGACCTGCGCTGCCGCCGGCGCGCGCGTCTGCTCCGCCATCGGCAAGGACCGCGCCTCGTGGGGACCGGCGATCGACCCCTATCTCCCCTACTTTCAAGCCGCCGACATCCAGGGCAAGATTTCCAAACTCACCCAGGAACTAAAGCAGAAGACCAAGGAGCTCTCCGAGAAACGCCGCCGGCTGCGCGAGCTCGAAGGCGCCCGCCGCCAGCACATGGTCGAAGTCCGCAGCGAATCCTTCCGGCGCGCCCTTGACCTCGCGAGCCGCATCGCCCCCTACGACACCACCGTCCTCATCACCGGCGAAAGCGGCGCCGGCAAAGAAGTCATGGCCCGCCACATCCACGCCAACTCCCACCGCGCCCAAGGCCCCTTTGTCGCCGTCAACTGTGGCGCCCTGCCCGAGACCCTGCTCGAAAGCGAGCTCTTCGGCCACAAAGCCGGAGCCTTCACCGGCGCCTTCGAGGACCGCGTCGGCCTCTTCGAACAAGCCTCCAAAGGCATCATCTTCCTCGACGAAATCGGCGATATATCCCCTGCCATGCAAGTCAAACTCCTTCGCGTCCTCCAAGAGCGCGAAATCATGCGCGTCGGCGAAAGCAAGACCCGCAAAGTGGATGCCCGCGTCCTGGCCGCCACCAATCGCGACCTCAAGAAGGACATCGCCGACGGCCGCTTCCGCGAAGACCTCTACTACCGCCTCAGCGTCATCGAGATCGTCGTCCCG
>CAYYEE010000456.1:0-4123 GCA_964470775.1 uncultured Planctomycetota bacterium
CAAGTTGCTTGGGCGAAGCCGGGTTGAACTCCACGCCCGCTTGGCGCTGAATCTCCTTCTCCAGGTCCTCGATGCGCTTGGCCAGAGTGACGGACATCTCGGCCAACGGGCGGGGATCGAGCTTCACGCCGTTCATTTCCATGCGCGCAAGCACGTCAATGAGCGGCAACTCGATGTCGCGGAACAGCGCCTCCAGCCCGGCCTCCCTCAAGCGCGTCTCAAGGATTTGCGCCACGCGCCACGTCAGGTCCGCGTCCTCGCACACGTACTCGCACACGCGCTCCACGGGCACGAGGTCCATGGTGATCTGCTTGGCGCCCTTGCCAATCAGGTCCGAAATCGGGATGCCCTGGTAGTTGAGCAGCGAGGAGGCCAGCGCGTCCAGTCCAAAGCCGCGGCTCTCGGGGTTGAGCAGCCAGGCCGCGATCATGGTGTCGAAAACCACGCCACGAAGAGGCGCGCCGTGTCTTTCCAGCACGATCGCGTCATACTTGATGTTCTGCCCGATCTTGGCGACCTTGGGATCGCCAAAGATCGGACGCAGCGCCTCCAGCGTCTTATCCAGCTCCATCACGCGCGACCCCAACGGCCCGCGGAACGGAATGTAGTAGCCTGTGCGCGCTTCCCAACTGACCGACAGCCCCACCAACGCCGCCTCAACCGGCCTGGGGCTGGTGGTCTCCGTGTCCACCGCAAAACGCTTCTGCTTCTTCAACTCAGCCAGAAACGCGCCCAGCGCCTCGGGCGTGTCCACCAGCGTGTAGCGCTTCTCCTCCTTGGAGCGGACAGCGGGCATCTCAGCGAGAAACTGGCGGAACCCAAGCCGCGTGTACAGCGACCGCAGGTGGTCCTCGTCCGGTGGCCGAACCCGGCATGCCTCCAGATCGAGCTTGACCGGCGCGTTGACGTCAATGGTGACGAGCCGCTGGCTCAGTCTCGCAAGGTCCGCTGAGGCAAGTAGGTTATCGCGCAGCTTCGACTTCTTCATGTCCCGCGCCGCGGCCAGCACCGCTTCCAAGCCGCCGTGCGTGGCCACCAAGTCAAGAGCCGTCTTGATGCCCACCTTGGGCACGCCCGGCACATTGTCTGACGCGTCCCCGGCCAGCGCCAGCACGTCGACAACCTGGCTGGGACGGATGCCCTTTTCCGCGGCCAGCGACTCAACCGTGGCGCGCGTGCCCTTCTGCATGTCCAAAATGGCCACCCCAGGCCCCAAGAGCTGCTCCGCGTCTTTGTCGCTCGTCAGCAGCGTCACCTCCACCCCCTGCTCCCGCGCCTGACGCGCCAACGTGCCCAGCAGATCGTCCGCCTCGTAGCCGTCCACCTCATAGACCGGCACGCGCCACGCTTCCAACAACTCGTGGACAACCGGAATCTGCGCGGAAAACTCAGGCGGAGGCGACACGCGATTGGCCTTGTACTGGTCGTACATCTTGTGCCTGAACGTGGGACCCTTGCGGTCAAAGGCCACAGCCAGGTAGTCGGGCGAGTATTCCTTGATGGCCTTGCGAAGCATGGTGGCGAAACCGAAGACCATGTTGGTGGGCTCGCCACTCGCGGACGTCATGTTCCGCAAAGCGTAAAACGCCTTGTAGCAGTGGGAATGCCCGTCAACCAGGAAAAGTTGGGGTGCCATAAAGGCGAGCTGTCCACCAGGATGCGTTACGGCCTTGGCAGCAGGCTTGGCCTACGCCGTTTTGGAAACGCCCTGCGCTGCTGGAACCGCGCAGAATCAGAGCAAAGACGATGTTGTGACATGACTTGCCAGCGGCGCATGCCACGTCGTGTTTCACAAACCACACAGCGGTCCCTGAAACACAACACTAGCGGCCCGTTGAAAAAGACACCTCGTCGGCGGGGACATGGCGCCTCAGCCCGCCAACGGCGGGATCGCAACGTGTCCCCGGAACACACGCGACATTTTCAATAGGCTGCCAGGATTATGTGTCAGAGCGGATAGAACGTTTTCTGCAACGCGAGACCCGCCCTGGCTTTGAGCGCACCGCCACGACAAGTCCGCAAAGACCCCGCGCAAACCCCGGCTTGGGTCGAAGCGAAAACCGGCAAGGACAGGCCAATTCGCGGATCAACTACAACCAGAACGCGGAAGAGGACGGCACTGTCGCCTAACGGCAAGGATCGCCTCATGACCCGCGATCAGGCCACCGGGCCCATACAACGTCCGGCATGGCGCAGTGGCATGGCGAAGGGGTTCCCAGACCGCAAGGGGAAAACACGGATGGGACCGGCAAAGAAAACCAAGAACCTCGCAACCTTGCGTCTTGAGTTCGCCGCCCGTGGCGACCGGACGCCCCCGATGCCTGCGGCGACGCTGACCGGCTCAAGGCGAGACGGAGTGAAGCCTGGGGCTGCCCTGAACGCAAGGTCTATTACATATGTTACCACGCGTCAAAGAGTTGTCAAGCCCATTTTGCCGCGCGTCAGGCGGCGCTCTCCTTGGAAGCCTCCGCGATCACCACAAGCGGCTTCTCCCCTCGAGCGACCTCGTCGGTGACCACGTACCGGCCGCCCGGAGGCTGCGCCGGCAAATGGAAGAGCGCATCAAGCATGATTTCATCAAAAATGGCGCGAAGCGCCCGCGCGCCCGTGTCGCGTTCAAGGGCTCGGTCAGCGATGACATCCAGCCCCCCGGGCGTGAACTCCAGCGTCGCGTTTTCAATGGCGAAGAACTTCTGGTATTGCTTGACCAGGGAGTTCTTGGGCTCCGTCATGACGCGAATAAGGTCAGACTTCGTCATCGGCATGAGCGGCGCGATGATGGGCAAGCGGCCGACAAACTCCGGAATCATCCCGTACTCGATCAAGTCATCCGGCGTCACCGCGCTCAGCAGCTTGCCCAAGTCCTCCTCGGGCGCCGCCGACTCGTCCTTGGAAAACCCCAGCGTGCGCCGGCCCGTGCGCTTGGCGATAATGTGTTCCAAGCCCACGAACGTGCCGCCGCAGATGAACAGGATATGAGACGTGTTCACCTGGATGTACGCCTGCTCCGGGTGCTTGCGGCCGCCCTGCGGAGGCACGTTCGCCACCGTGCCCTCCAGCATCTTCAGCAGCGCCTGCTGCACGCCTTCGCCGCTCACGTCGCGCGTAATGGAGACGTTCATGAACGTCTTGCCGATCTTGTCGATCTCGTCGATGAACACAATGCCCTGCTCAGCGCGCGAAACGTTCATATCCGCGTTGTGCAGAAGCTTCAAAAGGACGTTCTCCACGTCCTCCCCAACGTATCCCGCCTCGGTCAACGTCGTGGCGTCGGCGATGGCGAAAGGCACGTCCAGCACCTGAGCCAACACCCTGGCCAGAAGCGTCTTGCCCACCCCCGTCGGGCCGATGAGCAGCACGTTGCTCTTGTCCAGTTCCACGTCCGAATCCAGGCGGTCGCGCCGCAGGATGCGCTTGTAGTGCAGATGCACGCCCACCGCCAGCACTTTCTTGGCCTGTTCCTGGCCGACTACATATTCGTCCAGCTTGGCCTTGATCGCGGCCGGAGGAGGAATCTCGCCCAGAGAAACCGACGCCCGTCCGCCCCTGCGCTTGATCTCTGAATCGAGTATGCTGTGGCACTGGTCAACGCATTCGTTGCAGATGAACAGGCTGCCAGGCCCCTGCACCATGCCCAGAACGAGATTGGAGGTCTTGCCACAGAAGGAACAGACTTCAGCGCCTTTGCGCGTGCGGCCGGCTTTCGTCATGGCTTCCTCTACCCGCCGAAGATCAGCGCTTGCCGGTCTTGAGCGTGGTCAGAACCTCGTCCACGATGCCGTACGCGACCGCTTCTTCCGCCCCGATATAAAAATCGCGATCCGCGTCGGCCTCCACCTTCTCAAGAGGCTGCCCAGTGTGCTTCACGAGGATCTCGTTCAGGCTGCGCTTAAGCCTCAGGATTTCCTCGGCCTGGATGCTGATGTCCGCCGCTGTGCCGCGCGCGCCGCCCCAGGGCTGATGCAGCATCACACGGCTGTGAGGCAAGGCGTACCGTTTGCCTTTCGTGCCCGCCGCCAACAGTATCGCGCCCATGCTGGCGGCCTGGCCAATGACGAAAGTGGCCACGTCGCACTGCACAAACTGCATCGTGTCGTAAATGGCCAACCCCGACGTCACGGCC
>CAYYEE010000457.1:0-4123 GCA_964470775.1 uncultured Planctomycetota bacterium
ACAGCAGCCGGCCTCGGGCCATGCGGCCGCGGTTTCTTCCACCACGCGCCGCTGGTGCGGCCAAAGGTCCACCAGCGCCGTCGCGTCACAGGCGGCCCCGCCTTCCGGCAGATAGGGCGCCTCCACAATGAACCGCCAGATCATGGCCGCCTTTTGCCGGGCCAGCGCGTTGGACGGCTCCCCCGCCGGGGGCGACTTGAGCGCATACTTCAGCAGCTTCAGCCGCAGCGCCTCTGGCAAGGTCACGGTGTGGACATCGGCGTGCGTATTGGACCACAGGGACTCAAACTCCTCGGCGCCATAGTGCCTGTAGCGGGCCGGGTCTTCCCAGGAGGTCGAAACCTCCACCTGCTCGTAGTTGCCGGTCAGTCCCTGTCCTGATTCGTTGCCGCTGCCGCAGAACACAATGGCGTCGCCGAGTTCGTCAGTCACAATGCCAAACTTGGCGTGGACAATGCCGCCCCCGTGGCGCATGACGCCCACCCGCACGTCCAGCAGACCCTCTTTGACCAGCCAGCCCAGCATGGCCAGGCGCTGCCGCTCCAGCACGTCCTTCGGGTCTTTGAAGCGCCGCGTGAGGATCATCTCCAGCTTGGAGGTGTCGCCGGTCTCGATCATGGCCTTCACGTCCTCGCGGGCCATCTCCTCGTTGACCACCAGGCGCGCGGCCGGCCGGGGCGCGGTCTGGCCCAGATGGATCAGCCGCTGGATGAACGGCCCAAAGCCGCGGGCGGCCGCGGCCAGCACCGAACTGCTGAAATAGGCGCAGCACCGGTCGTAGCGCAAGGCTTCGCTCAGCGCGGGCACATAGAGATCGTCGAGCAACATGCTGTCCGGCCCGCGCAGAAAACGCTTCCAAGTCCTGCCGCGCAGGCTGCCCTTGGCCACGGTGTAGGGGGCGGGCGCTTCGTTGGCGGTCTCGGGCGCCGCCACGTCGGCCAGGCGGAACTTGGCTGTGTCCGACGGGGAAACGGACCTGGCCTTCCTCGGTCTGGCGCTCAAGATTCGCTCTCCTCGCTGTCGTTCTCTTCCGCGTCTTCCGCCTCTTCCTGCGCGGAGAAGAGTCCCTTCTCCACCTTCTTCGGTTTCTGGACCCACTCCGGCGCGGGCAGGTCAAAGAGAGGCCCCAGCAGGTCGCGCCAGGCCCGGAACTCGGGGAACTGGGCGGCAACGGACTTCTTGCCCATGTCGAACCGCAGCGCCTCGGGCGCGGCGCGCACCAGGGCCTCCATCAGTTTGGCCGCGGCCGAGTCCTTTTTCCACCCTTGCTGGCGCGCAAGGGCCTTGGCCGAGCCGACGCCCCCCGATCCAGCGCCAGCCTCGACATAGCGCAGGGCCAGGGCGTGGCAAGCGTCCAAAGCCGTGCGGAACCGGGGGTCATTGGGATGGACTTTCAGAGCCTGCTTCTTTGTGCGCTTCTTCGCCACGGTCTCCTGGCCAAAGAGGGTCTCGATGATCTCGTCCGGCTCCAGGGCGCGCTCGCGCCGGCGGTCGCTGGCCGAGAGCATCTGAATCTTGTCGCCGGTTTTGGCTACCAGACCGGCCGCCGCAAGCTGGTCCACGTCCATGCCCACGGCCTTGCCCAGCAGATGCGCCTCGTTGAAACGGAACTCGGCCGCGCCCAGCACGTCCCAGCACAGCAGGTAAAAGCGGCCCTCGGGCTCCACGCCTTCCAGGCCCTTGGCCGCAAGCTGCTCCACGCGCCACGCGCTCACCGCCTCGGACGCTTCGTCAATGGCTTTGTCCACGCCCACGGGCTGTCCTGTGTCGGTACGGACCTCGTCGTGGCGGCTGTAGACCTCCATAGCCGGGCCAAAGGAGCCCACAAGCTGGTCCACGGGGTTCAACCCCTCGCTCCTCATCCGCTCCGCCGCGGCCCTGGCCTTGTCGCGGATTTCCCGGCGCATGGCGTTGTCAAAATAGGCGATTCCCGCGCGGGGCCGCCGCTTTCTGGCCGCCAGGATCACGGTGCTCTGGGCCGCATTCTTCTTGGCTTGATGCAGGCTATGCCACCCCTCTGTCCGCACCGGCCATGTCGCGGTGATGGTGAACCCGGCGCTGATGAGCGACTGGAACAGCGCCTCCCACGCCTCCTGCTTCTTGTGGGTGAACATCACGGTCAAAACGCCGTCGTCGCGCAAGATACGGCGGCATTCCTTGAACGTATCTGTCATCAGGTTCTGGTAAAAGGCGTTGGCCTCTGTTTTGGCCTGGCCGGTCTTTTTGTCCTTGTTCTTGAAGCGCGACGCGTTGACCACAGCCTCCTGGTCGTGGTCGCACAGATAGGTGCTGAACCACTCGGGCCTGCGGTGTCCCTGGGTGCGCTTGAGCCACACGTAAAAGAAGTCGGCCAGTTCAGAATACTGCACATTGTCCGCATAGGGCGGGTCCACCACCACGGCCGTGATGCTGCCATCACCGATCTGGGGCAGGCCAGTGGCCGATCCCATCGTCAGCTCCGCGGGCCGGGCCGCCTCGCTGCGCGGCAGCTTGCATATCTCTTCATACGCTTCCGCCACATTGTCAACAGCCCAAGCCAAGCCTGTACCGGCGCTGCACGGGGCCATCTCACACCATGTTGATTTAAACGAGAAATCGTGGCGGTCAAAGACGCTTCTAGCCGTTCCCGCGGGCGGGTTCCAGGAAGACAGAATAGAGTTCCAGTTCACGAACTTGTCCAGCGCCACCGCCAGCAGATGCACGACCGCCTCGCCCAAGTCCCTGCCTTCGGCCTTGACGATCTCTGGCCGCAGGTTGCGGAGTTCCTCGACCAGAACGCCCATGCACAGAAGCTGGCGGGGGGAGAACATGTCGGCCCAGCGCGGCATGCCGTAGAGGCGGGGGCGCTCATCGCTGGTCGCCTCTGGGTACTCTTCCGTCGGGATGACGTTGCCCTTTTCCCAGGCAGGCCGGAGCCGGGCGAGTTCCTTTTCCGCCTCGGCCAGGGCCTTGAGGTCAGCGGGTTCTGGGGGCTGGAAGATGAGACCGTCGCGGGTTTTGATGGCCACGGCGTAGAGGGCGCTGCCCATCTTGCCGGCCTGGGCCATGGCCTTGATGTATTCCGCGGGAATCTGGCGGCCTTGCCAGCGGCCGTCTACCACGTCGCCGGAAAACAGGGACACGCCTTTGCCCCCGCCATAGGTGGGCGTGGGCGCCTCGCGCAGCAGGCCCGCGCCGCGGCCCAGCTCGCGAATCTCCACGCGCCAGGTTCCCTTGACCTTGTCCACAACCGGGTTGGCCACCACGTTGCCCTTGTCCCCCTTGGTCTTCAGCAGATGCCAGTCCGGGACCAGGGGCGTCTCGCGCTGGGTGTCGGGACAGGGCACGGTGCGGGCGAAGATGTAGGCGTGGACCTTGGCGTTGCGGGGCGCGGGATAGAAGCGCGCCAGACGTTCGGAGATGCGGGCGCCCCAAGTGGCTGCCCATTCGCGTGTCTTCTCGGCCAGCCTCTTGCCGAAGCGGAAAGGATAGTCCACCGTGGCTTCCAGCACGCAGCACGCCACGGGGTTATACTCGTTGGCCAGGGTGTGGAAGCCCATACGGGCTGATTCCAGGGGAATGGAGCCACCGCCGGACATGGGGTCAATGACCGTGATCTCCGGTCCCCATAGACTGGCCGCGGCGTCCCGCGCCTTGTCCATGTCGCCCTCATAGACCGCGTTCTTGAAAGCGCGGCCGCAGTTGAACCCCCCGTCCACCCGCTCGCCCTCGTCCATGCGCCGGCGCAGCTCAATCATGTCCTGGCTTGAGTGGCCGAACCCGAGCAGCTTTTCGAACGTGGCGCGGGGAAAGCCAGCCGGCAGCAGGCTGGCCAGCACAGCGGCCCGCGACGCGCACAGCGGCCGCCGCGCCCACCAGACGTGAAGGTAGGAGTGGGGGGCAAGCGCGCTGGCGCTGCCGCGCTCGCGCATACACTCGACGCCGATGGCCGCGGCGGGTAGCCACTCCTCGATAAGGAGGCGGGGAGGGGTTACGGGTTTTGCCATGTGTTTGGGTCCTCTATGGCGCTTGGGTTCTGGGAGAACGGCGCAAAGCCGCCGCGGAAGATCACTGTCCGACGATTCCACACCTGTGACATGCCCGTGTCTCCCGGTGGCGCCGGCTTTTTCAGCGCCTGAAATCA
>CAYYEE010000458.1:0-4105 GCA_964470775.1 uncultured Planctomycetota bacterium
CGGCGAAGGCGACAACCGCATCCTCATGCGCAACAAACCCGGCGAAATCCGCGCCATGGTCCTAAGCATGGTCGAAACCGCCAAGATGTCCCGCGGCTACATGATGTGCATCGGCAACCACATCCCCTTCAATGTGCCCCCCGAAGCCATCAAACTCTACTTCGACCTCTCCGCCGAACTCGGCTATCGGTAGCAGCCCGCTCAAAAAGACACTGCGTCCGCGGGGACATGTTGCGCAAGCCCGCCAAACACGGGACCGCAACGTGTCCCCGCAACAGCCGAGATTCTCAGCGGGCTGGCCGGAGCGAGGGCGCTTGCAAGCAATGGCCTCAGGGAAGGCTGGTTCCGTTCCTCCCGCCCACTCGCCGCTGGCCGTCCGCCTCCCCCTCGCCGTCTACAGATTCACCACGCGGTTCTCCCTGCGCGCCTTCTCCGCCGCAAACACCATCCGATGGCTCTCCAGCGTCTCGTCCGGACCCGAGATGATGTGCGACGGGTTGTTTTCCGCCACGGCCCGCACAAAGCAGTCCATCACCCCCGCGTCGCCTCCGCCGTGACCGGTCAACACCGACCCATCATCCTTCGTCGTGTCAATCACCTCCGCCGTGTCCGTCAGGAAATCGTACACGCGAATCTGCCCGCCTTGCGCGTTGATCTCCCCGCGCGTCCCAAAGATCCGCGTCCGCCTCCCCGTGCTCTCCGTCAAACCCGTCATGGTAAACGACGCCGTCCGCGCGCCCTCGAACAGAATGTTCACCACCTGGTGATCCACCACGTCGTTGTCGCATGCGTACACGCACCGCCCATACGGCCCGTTCCGCAGCGCCTCCATCAGACTCTCGCGCGTAATCACCGGCGCCAGGTTCGCCACAGGCCACGCCGTCTGCCCCTTCTCGAACCGGCCCAGATAGATCCGCTTTGCCGAATACGGGCATTGCGCCTCCACGCCGCAATCGAGGCACCGATCCGCCGCGCCCGCCGGACGGCACTCCGGCCGGAAATGCGTCAGCGCCCCAAACGACGATACCGACACGCACCGCCGCCCCATGATGTACCGCAGCCAGTCCATGTCGTGACACGACTTCGCCAGCAGCATGAACGACGACTCCGCCTCGTTCCGCCAGTTCCCCCGCACAAACGAGTGCGCCTGGTGCCAGTAGCCCACAGGTTCCAGATGCTGAATCGACACGATCTCGCCGATGCGCCCTGAATCCAGCTCCCGCTTCAACATCCGCGTGTACTGCGTATAGCGCATCACGTGACACACCGCGAAGATCACCCCCGCCTTGCGCACCGCGTTCACAATCCGCTGACACGCCGCCTCGGTGGGGGCCATGGGCTTCTCCAGCAGAATGTGATACCCCTTCGCCGCCAGCGCCACCGTCGGCGCTTCGTGCATCGCGTCCTGCGTCGCCACGATCACCGCGTCCGCCATCCGCGGCTTGGCCGCCAGCTCCTCCCAGCTCGCGAACACGCCCCCCGCCGGAATGCCATGCGTCTCGATCATCCGCTGACGCAATACCTCGCGCGGCTCCGCAACGCCCACCACGCGCGCCCGCTCCGGAAAGTGCTTCGCAAAAGACGCATAAATGGCGCCGCGACCGCCAGCGCCGGCCACAACGAGAGTCACGGGTTTCATGAAATCTCCAGGAACAATCCAAAGACCACGGGGGAGTCAAGACACGCGAGACACTATGCTAGGGGCGTGCGCCCGATAAGGCAAGCGCGCGAGATCGTTGTGGCGGGGACATGGCGCCTCAGCCCGCCAACGGCGGGATCGCAACGTGTCCCCGGAACAGACGCGCGGCGCCCCTTATCGACGCCGGGCGGAACCCGGAGACGGGAGGCCCAACGCGTTGGTCCACGGCCCCTCATGGCCTTCGCCGCCTTCCGTTCGTCGTCCTTCGCATCCGTGTTCATCTGCGTCGATCCGTGGCTCTTTGCCGTTTGACCTCCTCCGCGCGACGCCGCCGTTGCGCTCAGCCGGCGTCACACCCCCAACTCCGCCTCTCCGCTCGGCGTCAGCGGCGGATACGCCAGCGACGTATACCACTGCAACATGTGCGGCGCGTCCTCGTAGTCCTTCTCGCGGCCCAGGATCGACCTCGCGCTCAGCCCCGGGTTCGCGCGCAACTCCTCCGTCGTCGCCAGCCGCGTGTTCGCCGCGTTGTAGTGAAACGCCCCCAGCGTCGGGTCCACGATCGTCCGCCCGTGCGGCAGGTCCACGGAAATGATCGTGTGGTTGTGCGCGGCCGTGTACACGCTCGGATACCCCCGCCCGCCGTCCACCCGCGGAATCCCCGTCAACAGGCCGTTCAGCGCGCACGTGAACCCCGAGCAGATCGTCGCCCCGTGCCGCAGCGTCCCCAGCGGCCCCAGGTACTTCGCGAATTGGCATCCTACGCTTGAGTAGATCATCATCCGGTGGATCAGCATCGTCGCCGCCGCCACACGCTCGTCGTCCGTGGGGAAGCGCTGCGCGATGATTTCGCCGAGGTCCTCAAACAGCCGGTCCGACAATAGATTCACCGTCAGCGACGACCGCCGGTCGCGCAGAATCCAGTCCCTCTGCGGTCCGCCCCAGAAGCCCGCCTCCGGGAAGTCCGGCAGCGTCGCCAAAATGTACAGCCGCTTCTTTGCCGCAAAGTTCGGGTCCTCCGGCCGCGGGTCCTGCGGCCTCGCGCCCCCGAACCACCGCGCCCCGTGCTTCGACACCAGGCACCCTCCGCTGTGGCGCGGCGAATGCGCCGCCGCGTAGCGCGCCGTGTATACGGTCTGGCCCGCCTCCTCCAGATCGAAGGCGATCTCCTGCCGCCGCCACTCCCGCGTGTCCAGCTCAAAGCGCAGCTCCGTCCAGCGCGTCTCGCCCGGCCCGAAGCTCAGCGGCGCCGCCGCGCGAGACTCGTGAACGCAGCTCTTGGCCGTCACCCGCGCACGCGCCTGCGCCGGCGCCGCGCTCGTGTTCTCGATGCGCGCGCGCAGCCGGTTCCAGCCGTTGTACACCTCCCCGAAATCGAGCTCCCGCACAGCCAGGCTCGACGGCGCAAACAGAATCTCACCAAAGTCCCACGGCGTGTGCGAGCGCGTCGCCACCGGGCTCCACGCCGACTCCACAAGCCTCCGCCCGATCCACCGCCGCTGCACAACGTTGAATCCCCACGCCGCGCGGTTGCCCCCGCCCATCGCTTCGGTCAGCGCCGCCGGCACGCGGACCAGCGAGTACCACGCGTCCCCGGTCACCTGGCTCGCCAGCGACCACGCGTCGTCGGGCAGCGGCTCGTCTTTCTCCCCGTGGTCGCAGCGCAGCGCCGCCTCGCACACCTGGCGCTTCACCCCGCGCCGCGCGCCGCCCGCCTCGTAGTGCAGCCACAAGTAGTTCATGTGGTCGTGCCCCGGGTCCAGCATGATCTCCAAGCTGTCCGCCATCGCGATCGCCCCATTGTCCGCCTCCTTGGGGCTGGGCCTCACCCCGCCCGTCGCCGCGAGGCTCGCGCGCGCCAGAATCGCCAGCCCCTCCGGCTCCACCCACAGCGCGAACGCCGTGTCCTCCGGCGGCGGCTGGCGCAGATGATCGATCGTCGTGAAACCGCGCTCGGCCTCGCCGATCTGGCGCCACAGCGCCTCCAGCGACGCCGCCGCCGCTGGCGCGGACGCAAGAGGCCGCACCGTACGGAAACCGGCTTGACGATTGCCGCGAAGCATGGGGAATCCTTTCCAGGGTTGGGCCGGCGCCGTCAGGTTGTTGAAAGAGGCGTCGCGCCGGTGGGGGCATGTCGCGCAATCCCGCCAACGTCGGGACCGCAACGTGTCGCCGGGACACGAAACTCAGAACACACGCGCAAAACTCACGGCTTGGCCGCCTGGTAGATGGAACAAACGGGAATGTCCTTGAAGGGCGAAAGCCACGTCGTGAACACTGGCGTCTGGCTCGCCATGATCCCGCGCAACCGCGCCATGTCCGGCGCCGTGGGATTCTCGATCCAGCTCCGCCGCGCGATCACCACCAGGTAGTCCCACTGGTGTTCAAAATGGGTCAGCCGCAGGTCCTCGCGCAGAGCCCCATTGGCCGCTAGGAGGTAAAAGATGCGATCCTCGTCCGGCGCAA
>CAYYEE010000459.1:0-4097 GCA_964470775.1 uncultured Planctomycetota bacterium
GGAATTCTTGAGGTCACGAACCCAGCTCTGTTCCTCCACGCCCTCTACTCCGGCATCGGCAGCGGCAAGGCGTTTGGCTTCGGCCTGCTGAGCCTGGCGAGGGTTTGACGCGCCGGGACCCGCCGGCCTGGGACGGCGGGCGGCTCTTTGATAACCCGAAACGCGTTGGGCGGCGCGGTCTGCGTCGTCAGCGGGCGGCAGGGACACGTTGCGCAAGCCGGCCCCAGGCCGGACCGCAACGTGTCCCCGCAACGGGCGGAACACAGGGGAACCCCATGGACAAAAAGACCGTCTTGCCCAGGTTCGATGACCGCTGGACACACGTCTACCTGGAACATGGCCGCCTCGACCGCGACGAATCCTCGCTGGCTTTTCACGTCAAGGATGGCGTCGTTCCCGTGCCGGTCCACCAAGTGTCGCTGCTGATGCTCGGTCCGGGCACGACCGTCACCCACGCGGCCATGCGCGTCCTGGCCGACCACAACTGCCTCGTCTGCTGGACAGGCGAGCAGGGCGTGCGCATGTACGCCCACAACAACGGCGGCACGCAGTTCTCGCGCCGGCTGCTGTGGCAGGCGCACATGTTCTGCGACGAAACCGAACGCCTCCGCGTCATCCGCGCCATGTATGTCCGCCGTTTTGCCGAACCTGTGCCTGTTGGAGCCACCATCGAACAGTTGCGCGGCATGGAAGGCGCGCGCGTGCGGGCCGCCTATGCCAAGGCCGCGGCCGAGTCGGGCGTGGAGTGGAAAGGCCGCAACTACGACCAGGACGAATGGAACCATTCCGACCCGGTGAACCGCGCCTTGTCGTCGGCCAACGCCGCGCTCTACGGCCTGTGCCACGCGGCCATTCTCTCAGCCGGCTATTCGCCCGCCATCGGCTTCATCCACACCGGCCGCATGTTGAGCTTTGTCTACGACATCGCGGACCTGTACAAGACGGACCTCACCGTGCCTCTGGCCTTTGCGCTGGTCAAGGACGGCGACGCGGACGTGGAGCGCCGCGCGCGCATGGCGTGCCGCGACCTCTTTCACCAGACCAAGCTCATTGAGCGCATCCTGCCGGATATCGCGGAGGTGCTGCATGTTGGTGATGATCTTAGAGAAGACGCCGACGAGTCTGAAAGGCGAATTGTCACGCTGGCTGATCGAGCCGAAGTCGGGCGTGTTCCTTGGGAACCCGACAGCGCGGGTGAGGGACGCGCTGTGGGAGATGGCCGTAGCTAAGGCGAGGGGCGGCTCCGTGACGCAGATATGGAGCTACCCTTGCGCGCAAGGCTACCGCTACCGCCAAGCCGGCGCGCCGTCCCGGATGTTGATGGACTTCGAGGGGCTGGCGTTGGTCTATACGCCTGAGCGGAAGGCAGAGACCACCGCGCCTGCCCACAGGAAGGTTGGCGAACCTGACGAGAATTGCGGTCAAGACGGACTACCCTAGTTATTGCTGTTGCCCGAACAGTTGCATTACCAATGACAAAGCGGTACTATCTGTTGGAGTATTCCCCACACCCGTGGGGGTGAACCGCGCGGACGCCGATTTCAATACGCTCGGCATCCGTATTCCCCACACCCGTGGGGGTGAACCGCACAACCTCTTTTTTCTCATCTCCGGCAAGCTGTATTCCCCACACCCGTGGGGGTGAACCTGGAGCGGCGTCACTCAGCATCGGCGGACGTTCGTATTCCCCACACCCGTGGGGGTGAACCGCAAAGGGAGTAACAGTGAGCAAGGCCAAGCTGGTATTCCCCACACCCGTGGGGGTGAACCGCGCGCGTCGGCCAGCAGGGCATCGCGGATAGCGTATTCCCCACACCCGTGGGGGTGAACCGTTGTGGCCACCGGGCTTCCGGTGTGGCTTGCTGTATTCCCCACACCCGTGGGGGTGAACCGTGAGCAAAGCCATGAGCAAGACCCACGCGAAGGTATTCCCCACACCCGTGGGGGTGAACCGGCAATCAGGAGTGCTGGGGCGGTTCGGATTGAATATTCCCCACACGCGTGGGGGTGAACCGCCAGGGGGGGCGCTGGTCAGGATCACTAACCCGTCTTCCCCACACCCGTGGGGGTGAACCAGGCCAGCGCCATGCAGCGCATCGCAGCGCGCCGGTCTTCCCCACACCCGTGGGGGTGAACCGAACCACTGGACCGGCGCCCAGCCGTCGGACGTGGTCTTCCCCACACCCGTGGGGGTGAACCGGCCAAACGTCAGATAACATTCCGGCTCGCCGGGTCTTCCCCACACCCGTGGGGGTTAACCGTTCCCGAGCGGCGGCTTGTCGCCATTGGCAAGTCTTCCCCACACCCGTGAAGGTCAGCCGCCTCCTGATCCGTGCGTGGAGACGTTTGCTTCGTCAGCGCTCGCCAGTCCCTCTACCAGCCCCTCTAGTAGTCGGATTCCATAATAACATATCAACACATTCACGCGATGGAGATCAAGTCCGGACCGTAGCGCCAGCGGAAGACGACCGGCGCTTGGTTGATCTCCCGGAGGTATTGGAGGATGCGCTCCTTCAGTTCCGCCTTTGAGGCGACGCGGATTCCGCGGAGCATGGTCTTGGCCATTTTGGCGAAGAAGCTTTCGATCAGGTTGAGCCACGATCCGTGCTTGGGCGTGAAGATGAACTCGAACCGGTTGGGCGCGCTGTTCAGATAGGCCCTTGTTTCCGTGGAGACGTGCGCCGAGTGATTTTCCAGCGCCATGCGAATCGTGACGCCGGGCGGGTAAGCCTGGTCCACGATCTTCAGGAACTCGATAAACTCGCGGCTCCGGTGGCGCTCGACCACGTGGGCGTGAACCTGTCCAGTGAAAAGGTCGATGCCGGCCATCAGGCTGAGGGTTCCGTGCCGGACGTATTCGTGATCGCGCCCGATGGCCGGATGCTTGCCGGGCGCGGGCGGCAAGTCCGGCGCGGTGGCGCCAATGGCCTGAATGCCGGGCTTTTCATCGTAGCTCAGGATAGGCGTCATCTGGCCTTCGCCGGATTCGCGCCGCAGCTCGACCTCTTTGTAGACGCACAGGACCTGCGCCATCTTCGCCTCGAACGCGCTGTCCCTGCGCTCCAGGTAGTAGTTGATCTTGTGCGGCCGAACCTGCTGGCGCGCCAGAATCTTCGAGACGGTTCCGCGCGCCAGCTTCGCCAGGGCCGGATGTCCCGCCGCGTCGCAATGGCGCCGCACATGCTCGGCCAGCAGCCGCGTGGTCCACAGCTCCTGCGCGTAGCCCAGGTCCTCGGGTTTCTGGCAGGCCAGCGACGCGACCCAGGCCCGATCCTCCTTGCTCAGCCGGGCGGGCCGGCCCCGGCCTGGCAGGTCGGACAAGGCCGCCCACGCGCCCAGTTGCAGCGCCTTGTTCAGACACCGCTCCACCCTGGGACGATTCGTCCTCATGCGCCGGGCAATCGCCGATACCGTCTCTCCATGCGCGTACATCAACAGCATCTGCGCCCTTTCCACCCGCTGCCGCGGCTCTGTCCGCGAGCGCGCGAGTTCGGTCAGTCTGCCTTCCGTGTCCGCGTCCAACGTCAGCGCGGCCCGCTGAGATGTGAACGGCATGGTGGCTTCTCCTTTCTGAATAATACCGAAAGGAGTCTACACCAACGCCGCTCACATTGAAATGATATTATGGAAGCAGTCTACTAGTTAACGCTGGCTGAGTTGTCAATCTTGTCAAGCGCAAGAGTAGTAATATCTGGTCATCGACATGTAAGCATGAGCGTCCAGCGGCTTGACCTCCACCGCCGGCATGGTCTCCAACAGCCTCAGCCTTGCCGCGGCCTCCCAATCCCCGAACCACGCCCTAAAAGCGGCGCAATAAAATCGGGGCGTGCGCAGAATAGAGTGGGGCGTGATGCAGGCGTTTTGGGGGCGCAAAGAGGGGCAGATCAGGGCGCAAGAGCGCGCCTCTTCAGAAAATTGCAAAGAATTTTTTTACCCCCCCGCCAGCCGCTTCACCACCCCCGCCACCACCCCCGCATACTTCCCCAGCTCCTCCCGCGTCGGCGCCCGCAGGAACCGCCTCGCCGGCACGCTTAAGACCTGGCCCGCCAGCTTCCTCAGAGCCGCCCGCCACCGGAAGAACATCTCATTCCACGGGC
>CAYYEE010000460.1:0-4096 GCA_964470775.1 uncultured Planctomycetota bacterium
GGGGGGTGGGGTTTTCGGGCTTGGGGCTTTCGGGCTTGGGGCTTTCGGGCTTGGGGGCTTCGGGCTTGGGAGGCAGGGGCTTGGCGTTGAGCAGGGCTTCGAGCACGGGATCGACGGCTTTGGGGTTGGGTTTGGCGTCCTGTTGGGCCGCCGCGGGCAAGGCGATGGACAGGAGAGAGACAAGGGTCAGGGAGGGCGCCCACGTTGCGAGGCGGGGCAAGCCCCGCCCTAAGTTCCGTTTCATGAGGAGGTCTCCGACTTCTGGTTGAGAAGGTTGAGGGCAATGGCCTCGATCTCGGTGAGGGAGTCCACTTCCCAGTCGGGCGTGGCTTCGAAGCGGGAGCGGATGGGGGTGCGGAGCAGGACGGTGCGGCATCCGGCGTTCTGGCCGCATTGCACGTCGTATTTGTAGTCGCCGACCATGAGGCAGCGGGTGGGCTGGACGCCGAGGCGCTTGCAGATGACGTAGATGGGCTCGGGCGAGGGCTTGGGGGGCGCGCAGTCGCGGGAGACGATGGTGTCGAACATGAGGCCGTGGCGCGCGAGGACCGTCTGCACGGAGCGGGCGCTGTTGCGGGTGAGCAGGGCGGTCTTGACGCCGTGGCGCCGGAGCATGTCGAGCAGTTCGAGGGCGCCCCGGTTGAGGCGGCAGGTGCGGGCCGCGGCTTCTTCGTGGCGTTCGAGCACAGCGTTGATGTGGTCGCGCTGTTCGGGCGTGGCTTTGGTGTCGCGGAACTCGAGGATGGGACCGGTGACAAAGCCGATGTCGCGGTGAATCTGGTCAAAGTCGAGATCAGATTCCACGATGGTGTTGTCGAGATCGAAGATGACGGCGTCGAGCATTCAGGGGGTTCTCGGGTTTGGGGGCTTGGGTCTTGGGAACGGCAACGGCGGCGGCGGGAGCGGCAACGGCAACGGCAACGGCAACGGACGACCCTTGTCGAGAGGGGCGGCGGCTTCGGGCTGTTCCGAAGCCCGAGAAACTGACGCCTTGGAATCCTTTTACTGCTCTAGTCCGTCCTCGGCGGCGGCTTTGGCGCGACGCTCGCGGTCGGCGGCGATTTGCTTCTGGACAGAGCCGGGCAACATGCCCATGCTGGCGTCGAGTCTTTCGGGGATGGTGTACTTGATCTGGGGAGCGGGCTTGCCGTTGACGACCTCGATTTCGGACAGAGCCGGGTCCCAGAGCCAGGTGAGGGTGTTGAACTTCTCGATGGGCATGGTGGAGGGGATGCGCTCGCGGGCGAGAACGTACCATCCGTGCTGGCTCTTGATCCACTCGGCGGTGTGCTTTTCGCACTTGCACACCCAGACACGCCAGATGATGTCGCCCTTTTTGCCGCTGTGATAGTCGCGGTGGCGGATTTCTTCGACGATGACGCGGGCGACGCGGCCGTTGCCTTCGATGCGGACGGCGCGGTAGCAGTCGCTGAAATGGCTGTGGATGGGCACGTCTTCGATGAGTTTGACCAGGGCCAGGCGGTCGTTGTCGGTGAGGGGCTCGGGCGACTTTTCGTTCTCGGGCAGGCGCAGGCGGGCCGCGCCGTCGATCCATCCGCCGCTCTTGAGGTAGACGCGCAGGTCGTACTCGTTTTCGGCCAGGGGCGAGATGGTGAACTTGCCGGTGGCTGGGTCGAACTGGCCTTTGGTCTCGACAATGCGCAGGCGCGTGGGCGAGGCGACGCGGCGGATGGCGGAGACGCCGGCGCAGAGCCTGGGGTTGGTGATGACGCCCTGGATGGCGCCTGGCTGGGCCTGGACGGCGGCCAACAGGCCGAGCGCGATGGCGAGGGCGCAAAGAGCGGTTCGGACCATGTGCGGCCTCCGGATTGGTTGGTTGCGTCTCTTATTAAGTATAAGGAGCTGGCGGGGGGCGGGCAAGCACGGCGGGGTCAGCAAAGACGCCAAGGACGCCAGGGACGGCGCGAGCCTGCTTTGACGGGGCGGGGAAGGGGACGTATCATTAACGGCCGGGGTTCTGGGTCTTCGGGCTTCGGAGCCGCCAAAGGCCGACGGGCGGGTTCCGGGCGGAACGCCCGCGCCCTGGCGATGGGCTGAGCGTCGTATGGACCATTGAGGAGCAAGCGAGGGATGAGGAAGTTCCGGGTGGCGGTGGTGGGTTGCGGGGCGCTGGCGCATCAGGCGCATTTGCCCAACTGCCAGAAGAATCCACGGGTGACGCTGGCGTGCGTATGCGATATCGACAAGGCGACGGCCGAGCGGACCATGGGCGAGTTTGGGGCTGAGCGCTTTGAGACGGACTGGCGCAAGGTGGTGGACGCGAAGGACATTGACGTGTGCGTGCTGGCGACGCACACGAATCTGCGCGGCGACTTTATTGTTCCGGCGCTGGAGGCGGGCAAGGCGGTCTATACGGAAAAACCCCTGGCCCCTAGCCGCGACGAGATGCTGCGCATCGTGCAGGCGGCGCGCAAGACGAAGCGGCCGGTGTGCGTGGGCCACAACCGGCGCAGCAGCCCGGCCATGCTGGAGTTCCGCCGGCTGGTGATGAAGGCGCGCCAGGGCGTGAGCCCGCTGAAGCCGTCGGTGGACCGGTCCGAAGGCCAGCCCGCGCTGCCGGAAGAGAGGACCATGCAGGTGTTGATGCGGGTGAACGACGACGTGCGGAGCTGGAAGCAGTGGATCTTCTGGGACGCGGAGGGAATTCTCTTTTCGGAGATGGTGCACTTCATTGACATCGGGCTGTGGCTAAATCCCTCGCCGCCGATCAAGGTCTACACCGAGGGGTCGGCGCGGGGGAACTTCACCATGGTGATGCGGCATCAGGACGCGTCGGTGACGACGCTGCAGCACAGCATGGTGGGCAGCTTCGACTATCCCAAGGAGTTGTTCGAGGCGACGGTGAACTTCAACACCGTGGCCATGGATCAGCACTTGGAGGTGCGGCAGGCGGGTATGCCGGACGAGGCGGCGTTGAAGACGTTTCCGCATCTGTTCGACGGCAAGCCTGCGCCGCGGCCGGGCATGACGGGCTATATGCAGACGCTGGCCGAAGAGACAGCGCGCGTGGCCAAGACGGGCGGGAAGCCGCGCTGGCAGAACGTGGAGAAGGGCCACTACCAGCACCTCGACCGGTTCCTGACGCACGTGGAAGGCAAGGGGGAGAACCCTTGTGACGTGGACAGCGCGGTGGTGGTGAACCGGATTGCGCTGAAGTTCCTGGAATCGTCGCGGCTGGGCCTGCCGGTGTCGGTGGGGCCTGAGGATTGGCATATTCCGGGCGCGTGAGCCCGGACGCTTGAGGAGGCAGAGAGCGATGAGAAGGATGAGCGTGGCGTTGTGCGTGTTGCTGGCGCTGGCGGTGGCGGCGGGTTGCGCGGCGGACGTGCGCGAGGTGAAGATGGAGAGCGCGACGATCCTGAAGACGAACCGCAACGAGAAGGTGTACGTGGCGGTGAGGAACTCAAGCTCGGCGCAGAACTTCCCGATCGAGAGCGTGATCCGCAACCGGCTGGAGCGAGACGGCTACACGCTTGTGAACACGCGCGAAGAGGCGGATATCAAGCTGGACGTGCTGGTGCACTTTGTGGGGCTGGAGCACGAGGCGTGGGAGGCGGACAAGATGGTGGGCGGCGGTCTGCTGGGCGCGGGCGCGGGCGCGGCCGTGGGCTATGCGGGCGGCGGCGGCGGCAAGGGCGCGGCGCTGGGCGCGCTGATCGGCGCGGCCGTGGGCGTGGGCGCGGGCGCATTGGCGGAGAAGGAATCGCACAAGGATTCGTTTGTGGGCGTGGTGGCGTTTGAGGTGGAGCAGAAGGGCAAAGAGACGGTGAGAAACAAGGTGGTGAGCAAGGTGAAGCAGAAGGACTTGACCATCGAGAAGGCGGTGGGGTTGATTGCGGACGACGTGGGGAACCAGATCGCGGGGTTGTTTTAGGACGGCTGGGTTTTCGGGCTTGGGGGTTTGGGAACGGCTAACGACGGGAAGGACGACAACGGCTTCTTGGGGCTGGCCCGGCGAATGGGCCAGCCCCGCTCTTGCGGGGGAGGGTGGCGATGCGGGTGATGGTTATTGACGGCGACCCGAAGCGCGGGGGGCTTGTGAGTGGGGCGTTGGCGGTGGCGGCGGCGAGGCTTG
>CAYYEE010000461.1:0-4081 GCA_964470775.1 uncultured Planctomycetota bacterium
AGCGTGCCGTCGATGACGCTGAAGGTGCCGCGTGCCCGCCACAGCGCCCACAGCCCCTCCGCCGCCACGCCGTCGTCATTCGTCAGCAAAAAGTTCATCGTGTTCGCTCAACAAAACCAACGTCGCTGCCTCGCAAATCCGAAGTCCCAAACCCCAAAACCCGAAAACCCCTCCTCTATCCCATCCATCTCTCCCCATGCCGCCCAGCCCATACCCGCTGACCTGGGAACTTCGCGCTCATGTAATCCAGGAACTTGCCCACGTCCTCGCTGTTGTGCGCGAACATGTCATAGTGACACGGGACCACCCACCCCGGCGCCAACTCCCCGGCCAGGTCCGCTGCCTCCTGATACGTCATGTTCCCAAGACAGTTGCGCCGATAGCGCGCCGCGTCGCGGCCGTTGATCGGCAGGAACATCACCGACAGCCGCCACGCCTTCAGCGCCGCCGCCAGCCCGTCATAGACCAGCGTGTCCCCTGAGTGATACACCGCCGCCTTGCCCGCCTCGATCACGAAACCCAAAAATGGCCACCCCCGCTCGTCATTCTCAAAGAACTCATGCTTCGACGCCAGCGCCGTGATCCTGATCCCCCCGCCCTCAAACACACCCCCCGGGTCCAAACCGGCCAGCCGCGCCTCCGCCACGCCCAGACTCGCCAACCGTCCCAGATGCCTGCGCGAGACCACGAACCGCGCCCCAGGCGACGCCGCCGCCAGGCCGGGAATCGCGGCCGGGTCAATGTGGTCGCCGTGATCGTGCGTGCACAACACGAAGTCCGCGTGCTTCACGTCCTCAGGCTTCAGCATCGGCTTCACCAAGCGCCGTTCGTCAGGCTTCAGATAGGGGTCTATGTACAGCACGCGCCCCCCCATCTTCAACACCACACTGTGCTGGCCCAGCCACCAGAACGCCACCTGGTCCTGGCCTGGACGCGCCGCGTCAATGTCCGCAATCAGCGCCTGGCCCGTCAGCATCCCCCACCTCCTCACATGGCTCGGATCCAACTCCCAGACCCCGGCTAATCTACCACGCCAAGCCACAACGCGAAACCCCATCTCCTCCAAGCCCCCCCGCCGGAGCCATCCGACCCGTCCGGCCTACCCAAGGGTTGACACCCGCGCCCCGTCCTCTCAGAATGGCGGACGCGATAGCGATGGCGCGCAACGGCCCCGCCAGACCCTGAACAAACAAGGAGGAACGTCATGCGAAACCGCCCCATCCCCCGCCTCTTAACCAGCGCCCTGGCCACCTTGGCTACCGCCTCCTTTGCCGCCGCCGTCTTCGCCGCCGATCCTCCCCCGGCCCCCCTTGTCCAGAATGGCGGCGCGGAAGACGGCTCCCTCGCCAACTGGTCAGGCTTTGACGCCGTCGTCGCCGACAACCCCCACACCGGCAATCACTGCTTCATCCGCAAAGGCAACTCCACCGTCAGATCGAACGCCATGATCCCGGTCGCGCCCGGCAAAGTCTACACCCTCTCCGGCTGGTTCAGGTCCGCGGGACAGGAAGACAGCAAAATCTATTTCGGCTACGCGCCCTATGACGAGAAGAAGCGTCCCATCGGCCCCGCCAACGTCAACCCCCTCGCCGGCACGGACACCACCCTCGCCCAGCCCTGCGCCAAAGGCGATACCGTCCTCAAGATCAAGGACGGGGCCAAGTGGAGTGTTCTGCCTCACGGCTGCGTCGCGTTCGACACCGACCCCTCCGGCGAGTACAAGGATCTCCCCAACTTCAATCTCTCTTCCTTTGGCATCGTGAAGGTGGAGAAGAAGGACGACTGCTGGGAAGTGACCCTCAAGACCGAATGCGGCCAGGACCGGCCCGCCGGCGCCCCCGTGCGCATGCACATGTCCGGAGGCACTTACATCTACAACGCCGCTGGCAACGCCACCGTGCCCAAGGACTGGAAGCAGTTCACCGGCGTTATCAAGGGCACGGCCGTCGCCGGCGCCCCCAGCGGACAATGGTGGCCGGGCACGAGATACGTCCAGATTCTCGTCCTCGCCAACTTCGGACAGAAAGACACGGCCGTTCTGATGGCCGATGACATCACCCTCACGGAAGCGGACAAGTAATGCCCCCGGCGCCGCGGGGGCGCAGCTTGCCGCGCCCCCGCGCAAACCCATCGCGCCCATGCAACAGGAGTCAGCATGAAAGCCCTCGCCATCTGCGGAAGCCCCCGTCCCAGCGGCAACACCGAAGCCCTTCTCCGTCGCTGCCTCGACTCGCTCCAGAAAACCGGCATCGAGACCGAACTTGTCCCTCTGGCCGGCAAGCGCATCCGCACGTGCATCGCCTGCGGCCGCTGCGGCCAAACCCAGGACAAGACCTGCGCCCTCAAAGATGACGACTTCCACCCCATCTTCAACAAGATGCTCCAAGCCGGCGTTCTCATCGTGGGCTCGCCCGTCTATTTCGGCTCGGCCACGCCCGAGACCATGGCGCTCCTCGACCGCGCCGGCTACGTATCGCGCGCCAACGGCGGCCTGTTCGCCCGCAAGATTGGCGGTCCCGTCACCGTCGCGCGGCGCGCCGGCCAGAACTTCACTTTTGCCCAGCTTCTCTTCTGGTTCACCATCAACGACATGATCGTCCCAGGCTCCACCTACTGGAACATCGCGGTGGGCCGCGAACCCGGCGCCGCGCTCCAAGACGCCGAAGCGCTCAAGACCCTCGACCGCTTCGCCGAGAACATCGCTTGGCTCGCCCAGCGCCTCTGCGCCAAAGCCTAGCCGGCCCGCGAACGCCTGCCCCATCGGGCCAGCCTCGCGCGCAAGGACTCCGTCCACTTGTCCCTGCCCTGTGCCTGCGCCTTCCCGGCGCTTGACCCCTGCCCCTGTCTTTGATACCTTTCCGGCCCATGAGACATCCGCGACCTTCCGCCCGCGCAACCACGCTCGCCCTCCTCGCCTTCGCCCTTCTCGCCGGCCGCCACGCCCCAGCGCAAGACGTCGCCGCGCGCCTGCGCAAAGCCCTCCAGGACAACCTGCCCAAGGCCGGCCACACCGGCGTCTGCGTCGTGGACCTCGGCACAGGCCGGCAGTTGCTCGGCCACAACGAGAACAAGCCCCTGGCCCTGGCCTCCAACTCCAAGCTCTTTACCACCGGCGCCGCCCTGGCTCTTCTCGGCCCCGACTACCAGTTCCGCACCGAGATCATCGCCGCCGGCCCCATCGCCCAGGGAACGCTCGACGGCGATCTCGTGGTCCGCGGCGGCGGCGATCCCAACATCTCCGGCCGGTTCCACAATAACGACCCCATGGCCTTGCTCGTTCAGTGGGCCCAGGCCGTGCGCGCCGCCGGCGTCGAAAGAATCACCGGCGACCTGCTCGCGGACGACAGCTTCTTCGACCGCCAGTGGACCGCGCCCGGCTGGCCCGAAGACCAGCGCTTCTTCTGGTATGGCGCCCCGGTCGGCGCCCTGTCCTTCAACGACAACTGCGTCTACATGATCGCCCGCGGCGGCGCTAGCGCCGGCGACGCGCCGACCATCGAGCTCAAGCCCGCCATCGAGGGACTCGAGACGGCCGTCCGTTGCAGAACCGCGTCGACAACCCGCCTCACCTTCATCCGTGAGGGCGACTTCACCTTCGTCGCCCTTGGCTCTATCGCGCCCCGCCGCGCCGTGGGGCAGTACGTCACCGTGGGCGACCCGGGCCTCTACACCGTCCTCGCCTTTGCCCGTGCGCTGGCCAGCCAAGGCGTCACCCTCCATGGCAAGGTCCGGCGCCAGACGCCCCAAGACAGCGCGCGCCAACGCCGTGTCCTCGTCACAGGCCAGAGCTCCCTGCGCGAAAGCGTGGCCGTAGCCAACAAGCGCAGCCAGAACTTCTACGCCGAGCAGATTCTCAAGACCCTCGGCGCCGTCCAGTCGGGCGAAGGCTCGTTCGCCAGCGGCGTCCGAGCCATAGGCCAGTACCTCAAGACCATCGGGCTGGACAGCGGCGAGGTTTGCCTCTGCGATGGCTCCGGCCTCTCCAAAGAAAACCGCGCCACGCCCTCCGCCGTAGTCCGCTTCTTGGCCGCCATCAACGCTAGCCCGTGCGGCGACGTCTTCCGCAACTCGCTTGCCGTCA
>CAYYEE010000462.1:0-4051 GCA_964470775.1 uncultured Planctomycetota bacterium
CACCAGCGAAGGCGGCCCGCCCCCGGGTTTCGTCGGCGAAATCCTCCGCCGCATGACCCCAGAGGACAAGTCCCGCTTTGAGGAAATCCGCGAAAAGGAAGAACCCGCCGAGTTCAAGTTTTGCCAGCAGCGCATCCGCGAACGCAACCTTCCCATGAAGCTCACCTGCGTCGAGCACCTCCTCGGCGGCGCCAAGATCATCTTCTACTTTCTCGCCGACGGCCGCGTCGACTTCCGCGAACTCGTCAAGGACCTCGCCCAGCAGTACCACTGCCGCATCGAGATGCGCCAGATCGGCGTCCGCGACGAAGCCCGCCTCCTCGCCGACTACGAACACTGCGGCCGCCCCCTCTGCTGCCGCGCCTTTGTCAAAAAGCTCGAACCCGTCAGCATGAAAATGGCCAAGTGCCAGAAAGCCACGCTCGACCCCAACAAAATCTCCGGCCGCTGCGGACGCCTCATGTGCTGCCTCCGCTTCGAAGACGCCGTCTACGAAGACCTCCGCCGCAGCCTCCCCCGCCGCGGCGCCCGCGTCACCACCCCAAAAGGCCCCGGCGCCGTCGTAGACCACGAAATCCTGCGACAGTGCGTCCGCGTCGACCTCGGCGAAGGCCAGACCGCCATGTTCCACGTCTCCGAAATCCGCGTCCTCCCCGCCGACAAACCCGCCAGCGCCGGACGACGCAAAAATAGACGTACCCCTGCCCCCGGCGGCGCGGCCCCCTCGCCCGTTCCCTCCGCGACCGCCGCGACCGAGCAAGAGGAAGCCGGCGACGCCCCCGACGACGACACCCCCGAGGACGCCGCCCCACAAGACGAAGGCCCCAGCGAACCAACCCCCTGACCGCCATGTCCGAACCCGCCAAGAAAAACGGTGAACGCGACGCCCAACCCGAACCCCAGGACCTGGAAACCGCCATCCGCCGGCGCGTCCTCAACCGCGACAAGCGCTACCACATCAACGCCTACCGCTTCATCTACGAAGCCCTTGAACACACCCAGAAGCTGCTCGGCCGCCGCCCCGACAGCGACAACCCCGAAGACCGCCACGTCACCGGCCAGGAACTCCTCGAAGGCATCCGCGACTGCGCCCAGCGCGCCTTCGGACCCCTCGCCCCCTGCGTCTTCCGATCCTGGGGCGTCCGCCGAACCGAAGACTTCGGCGAAATCGTCTTCTCCCTCGTCGAGGCCGGCCTCATGGGCAAGACCGACCGCGACTCCCGCGCCGACTTCGCCAACGGCTACGACTTCGACGCCGCCTTCGACGGCCCTCTCAAGATCAAGTAACCCCAGGAGACGTTGCGCCACATGCAAGCCATTGTCCTCGCCGCTGGCCGGGGCACGCGCATGAGGGGCCTCTGCGATGCAGTCCCCAAACCCATGCTCCCCGTCGCCAACCGCCCCGTCCTCGACGTCATCGTCCAGCGCCTCGCCATCGCCGGCATTGACCGCGTCTTCCTTGTCGTCGGCCACCTCGCCTCCCACATCCAGAACCACTTCCGCCAGTTCCCCCCCCCCGTCCCCGTCGAGTTCATCATCCAGGAAAAGGCCCGCGGCACAGGACACGCCGCCCTCCTCGGCCGCGGCCGCATGAAAGAAGACCCCTTCCTCCTCGCCTTCGGCGACATCTTCGTCTCCGGCCACAACTACACCGGCATGGTCGCCCGCTTCGACGAATCCCGCCCCGACATCCTTCTCGCCACACGCTACGTTGACGACCCCTGGCGCGGCGCCGCCGTCTACCTCGACAACCGCGGCCAGGTCACTCGCATCGTCGAGAAGCCGCCCCCCGGCTCCTCCACCACCCACTACGACAACGCCGGCGTCTTCTGTTTCAAGCCCCGCATCTGGGACCTCCTCGAAGAGGTCAAGCTCTCCCCCAGAGGCGAATACGAGCTCACCGACGCCATCGCCGCCACGCTCGCCGAGAAAGGCCGCATCCTCGCCTACGAGCTCGCCGGCTACTGGCTCAACCTCACCGGCCCCGAGGAAATGCTCCAAGCCAGCCGCTGCCTCCTTGAAGAAACGAGCGGCGACCACGACCTTCCCCCCGGCGCCTGCGCCCCCTGCGCCGTCCACCCCACCGCGCGCATCGCCCCTGGCGCCCGCGTCGGCCCCAACGCCAGCGTCGGCGCCGCCTGCCGCGTCGGTCCCAACGCCGTCGTCGAAAACGCCATCCTCATGCAAGGCGCCTCCGTAGGCGCAAACGCCGTCGTCCGTCACGCCATCCTCGCCCCAGGCGCCGCCGTCGCCGACAGCGCCCAGGTTCCCGGCCAGCCCGGCGCCGCGTCCGTCATCTGCGCTTAGTCATCTCACAGGAACCAGCCATGCGCAAGCCCTCACCTCCCACCAACCTTCATCCAGCCCCCAACCTCCGCCTCTTCGACGCCTTCGCCCTCGCCGGCTGGCCCACCCAGCCCCCCCTCTTCCCAGCCCGGCGCCCCCAGGACCTCCTCGCCGAAATGGACCGCTGCGGCGTCGACGAAGCCCTCGTCATCAGCGACAGCCAGGACCTCACCTCCCCCCTCACCGCCAACCACGACCTCCTCGACTTCTGCGCCGCCAGCCCACGCCTCCACCCCGTCTGGACAATCCTCCCCTCCGCCACAGGCGAAATGCCCCCCCACGACCTTGCCGCCGACATGAATAAACACAACGTCCGCGCCTTGCACGTTGACGCCGGCGGACACAAGTTCCTCCTCAACGGCCTCTGCCTCGGCCCCATCCTCGACATGATGACCGAACGCCGCATCCCCCTCATCCTCCAGCGCCGCAAAGTCGACTGGAACGCCCTCCTCGAACTCCTCAAAGAGTTCCCCGGCCTCACCGTCATCTTCTGCGGCGGCAGCCAATGGGGACACGACCGCGTCGCCCGGCCCATGCTCGAACGCTTCGAACGCCTCTACCTCGACACCTCGACCTACGAGCTCGACGGCGGCCTGCCCGAGCTCGTCGCCCGCTTCGGACCCGAACGCTTCGTCTTCGGCTCCAGCTACCACCTCCGCGCCATGGGCGGCCCCGCCCTCCAGCTGCGCAACATGAACATCGCCCCCCACGCCAAAGAGCTCATCGCCCACGGTAACATTGAACGCCTGCTGCGGGAGTCGCGCCCATGAGGCCCCGCCTCCACTCCGACATCGCCGCCGAAATCCTCGACCTTGGCCGCCTCGAATCCTTCAAAGTCATCGACGCCCACGGCCACATGGGCCGCTTCAGCGGCATCTACTTCCCCAAACCCGAAGCACCCGCCGTGGTCGACACCATGGACCGCTGCGGTGTCGAATGGCTCGTATTCGCCCACCACGACGCCATGCAGAACCCAGACCTCGGCAACCCCCGCGCCCAGCAAGCCGTCGACGCCTTCCCCCGCCGCCTCCTCGCCTACTGCGCCCTCAGCCCCAACTACCCCGACACCCTCAACCAGTGGGTCGCCCGCTTCCCCGCCCTCCGCGGCTTCGCAGGCTACAAACTCCTCGCCGCCTACTACAAAGCCCCCATCACCCTGCCCGCCTGCGAACCCCTCTGGCGCCACGCCCACGAAGCCCAGCTCCCCGTCTTGCTCCACACCTGGGGCGGCGACACCTGCGCCGGCTGCCGCCAAGTGGACGAAATCGCCACACGCTACCCCCAAGCCCGCATCCTCATGGGCCACTCCCAGTTCGGCGACTGGGACAACGCCATCGAACTCGCCCGCAGACACCCCAACGTCTACTGTGAACTCTGCGCCGCCTACTCCGCCAACGGCGTTATCAAGAAGATGGTCGACGCCGGCATCGAGGACAAGGTCCTCTACGGCACCGACATCCCTTGGTTCGACCCCATGCACGGCATCGGCTGCGTCATCTTCGCCGACATCACCGACACCGCCCGCCGCAAAATCCTCCGCGACAACGCCGCCCGCATCTTCCAGCGCTGGATCGCCTGACCCCCATCCCATCCCAAGGAGCCATCGGGTCCATTCTCGCCGTCCTTGCCACCTTCCCCCCTCACCCCGCCAACCCCGCCTGCCCCTTCGCCTGGATCACCTCGCGGTGGATCCTCGAGGTCGAGC
>CAYYEE010000463.1:0-4041 GCA_964470775.1 uncultured Planctomycetota bacterium
CCGTGTACACCAGGTTCAGCCCCTCCAGCTTGCCCTTGGCCTGCTTGATCGCCATCAACTCGCCGATCACGTGCGTCGAGTGATCCTGCGGCGTGCACGCGTTGAACACCGGGCATGTCATGTTCGCGCAAGCCGTGTCAATGTCCTCCTGCTTCCACAGCCGGCCCGCGAACACGTCGATGAACTCATTCAGCGCGCGCGCCGTGTCCGCCATGGACTCGCCCCGGCCCATCTGCGTGTCCTTGACCGCCAGATACGTCGTCTGCCCGCCAAGCTGGCCAAACGCGGACGTGAAGCCCATGCGCGTGCGCGTGGACTCATACACGAACAGCAGCGCTTGCTGCCGTCCCTGCAGCAGGTTCACGAAGCTCAAATCCTTCGGGTTCTCCCGGAACCACTCGCCCCACTTGATGATCAAGTCCAGCTCTTCGTGGCTCAACACACCGATGTGGGGAACCTGCTTGCCCTTCAGCGTGGCAGGCAACTTGGGAGCGGTCGTCTTCTTCGCCATCGTGCTTCTCCTTCTGTCTCAGTTCGCGCGCCCAAGGCGGGCGCGTTTGTCACTTTTCCTCGACCATCTCGAAGTTCTTCAGCGGGCACAACTGCGCGCACATGCCGCACGCCGCGCACTTCTCCTTGTCCACTTTCGGCGTGTCGCCGTCGAAGCGGATCGCCTCCGAGGGGCAGATGCGCTCGCAGAGACCGCATTTGGGCGCGATCTTGCACGGCTCGTTCGGCGACTTCTTCCGCGCCCATCCTGGAATGATCGTCAGGCTGGTGGCCGGCGTGATCGCGTCCACCAGAATGTCGCGCATGTCGCGAAACGCCTTGTAGCCCATTTTCTGCATATACTGCTTCAACTCGGCGATCAGCGGCGGCAGAAACTCGAAGCCCTTGAGCAGCGTGCCCGTGCAGATGCACATCAGGTCGCCGCCGCACATGGCCGCCGTCACCACGTCCTCAAGCTCCATGATGCCGCCCGTGGCCGTGATGACGCCGCCGGGGCCGGCCAGCTTGCGGATCTCATACACGTCGCGGAACGCCAGCGGCCGCAGCCACGGCCCGCACAGGCAGCTCATGCTCGGCTCGCCCTGCAACGCGTACACCGACTTGCCGGGGTTGTAGATGTCGATCGGTGGAATGCCCAGCCGGTTGGCCGTGCCGCCCACCGCGTCCGCGCCCGCGTCAAAGCACGCCTTGGCCACCTGGCCTACGCGCCCGCCTTCGGGCGTCAGCTTCACGAACACCGGAACCTTCACGCCCGCCTTCACCTCTCTCACGATGTACGACAGCGCCTCCGCGTTCTGACCCAGGCTCGCCCCTGTCTGGTGCGCGGTGTCCGACTTGCCGCTCAGGTGAACGTTGAAGCTCATGTTCGGACAGCACATGTTCAGCTCGATGGCGTGCGCGCCCGCCGACTCGAACCGCTTGGCCATGTCCACCCACCCCTGCACGCCCGGCTTGTCGCCGATGTACGTGATGTTGCACATCAGGATGAAGTCGCGCGTCCGCCGCCGGCCCTCCTCGATCAACCGCACGCCCTGCTCATAGGTCAGCCGCGTCTCCGCGCTGAAGGACAAGAACCCACGCTCCTTGAACCAACCGTAACGCGGCGGAAGATTCACGTAGGGCTGAGGATCAAAGGTCAGCTTCACGCTCGCCCCCGCCCACCCGCACTGCTCCGCGCGCACAAGCTGCTCCACCGACTTCGCCGTCGGACCGGAACCCACGTAGAACGGGTTCCTGAACGTCAGCCCCCCCACCTTCACCGGCAGATACACCTCCTCGGGATTCACAGGCTTCATCCTAGGCGGCGCCACATTTCACCTCCATATCTGAGAACCCGCCAACGACATCAACGGTCATTTGCGCATCCCTCACCGCGTCCGTATGCCGTCAAGCACCAGTGAGACCACATGCTGAATCCGCGCCTCGATGGCCCTCGGCGTCGCCATGTCATAGCCCAGCGCCTGGCTCACGGTATGACGGTTCGAAAAGTAGAAGAAGCTCAGCACCATGCAACTGATGAGAATCTGCTTCTCGTCAATATCCTCGCGAAAGCGCCCTTCCTCGCGCCCTCGCGACAGCGCCAGCCGCAACGCCTCGATCATCGGCGCCTTCACCGACGGCATGTCCAGCGCCTGCGCCGCGCGGCCCAGGCCCAAGTTCTCCCACGACAGCAGCCGCACCACCTCGGGATGACTGGCCAGAAAGTGGTAGTACTGGCGAATCATCCGCTCCAACAACTCCTCCGCCGGAAGCAGCATGTGCGCCAACTCCACGTCAACCTGCGTCAAAGCGTCAAACGCGTGCCTCAACACAGCCCGGTACAAACCCGTCTTGCTGCCAAAGTAGTGATAGATCATCCGCCGGTTCAGCCGCGCCTCGCGCGAGATCATATCCACCGACGCGCGGTGAGGCCCGTGCGCGGCAAAGAGCTTGACGCCCGCCCTCAGGAGTCGCTGCCGGCTCGCGTCCGGATCTCGCCGCCGGCCATTCCCTTTCGCCTTGCCAGCCATCGCCACACCCCGCCGAATCACGGCCAAAGTAAACGCATGGATACTTATTGTATCCGGCGCGGTTACGATGTCAACAACGAAACGGCGCGTCGTCGCGCGCAAGCTCCAGACCCGCGCGGACGTGCCCCGCCCCTGCGGCCTGCTCCCCGGCCCCGCCTTCCCGAACATCTCAATGACCATCCTGCTCCCTTTATTCCACATCAAAGATAGACTAAAATCCCGCCATCGTCCGCGCAACGCCAAGTGAAACCCAAAACGGCCCCGGAACATGCCCCACGACCCCATCCAGCCCGAAGACATCCGCGTCTTCCCCCTCGCCTCGCGCCGCAGCGACATCCGCATCGAGCAAGCCGCCTGCGACCCCTCGGCCCCGCCCCCGCCGGCCGGCGCTCTCGCCGGCGCGATCGCCGGCCTCGCCCGCCGCGTCAGGGCCGCGCGCCAGCGCGGCGCCGCCGTCATGCTCACCTACGGCGCCCATCTCATCAAAAACGGCGGCGGCACGCTCGTTAACGCCCTTATCGAAGGCGGCTGGCTTACCCACGTCGCCACCCAGGGCGCAGGCATCATCCACGACTGGGAGTTCGCCTTCCAGGGCCAATCCAGCGAGTCTGTGCGCGAGAACGCCCCGGCCGGCCGCTTCGGCGCTTGGGACGAAACCGGCCGCGCCATCAACCTCGCCGCTCTGGCTGGCGCCGCCGAGGGCATCGGCCTCGGCCAAGCCATGGGCCGGCTCATCGAACAGGACGGCATGACCCTGCCCTCGCCCGACAGCCTCGCCGCGCAGATCACCGCCGACCCCGGCCACCCCCTCGCCGCCGCCCGCGCAGACCTGTTGGCCGCCATGCGCCGCTTCGGCTTGGCCGCGGGCAAAATAGCCATGCCCCACCCGTGGAAGCGCTACTCCGTGCCCGCCTGCGCCCATCGCCACGGCGTCCCCTTTACGGTCCATCCCGGCATCGGCTACGACATCTACGTCAACCACCCCATGTTCCACGGCGCCGCGCTAGGCCGCGCGTCAGGCACAGACGCCCGCCTCTTCGCGCGCAGCGTCCTCAACCTCACGGGCGGTGTCTACATGTCCGTCGGCTGCGCCATCATGAGCCCCCAGGTCTTTGAGAAAGCCTTCAGCCTGGCCAACAACATCCTCGAACAGCGCGGCGCGCCTTTCATCAGCGGCCACACCATCGCCGTCGTGGATATCCAAGATGACGGCGGATGGGACTGGTCCAAAGGCGAGCCCCCCAAGACCAGCCCCGCCTACTACCTCCGCTTCTTCAAGTCCTTCCACCGCATGGGCGGCGACGCGATCTATCTCTGCGGCGACAACCGTCTGGTCTTGCACAACCTGCTCAAGCAACTCCAGCAGACATCCTGAGATGTCTGATCGCCGGCTGCCGCACCTTCGGCCCATGGGCGGCCCGCGCCTGGACGCGCGCTGGCCACCCCCTTTAGCGGCCCGTTGAAAAGAGACACCGCGTCGGCGGAGACATGGCGCCTCAGCCCGCCAACGGCGGGATCGCAA
>CAYYEE010000464.1:0-4031 GCA_964470775.1 uncultured Planctomycetota bacterium
TCTGCGATCAGAAGCCGGTCATTGACGGGCGTCTGGACGACGCGGCATGGGGCAAGGCGCTGCGTCTCGACGGATTCCGCGTCAACGACGGCAAGGACACGCCAGCGCCCCAGAAGGTGGAGGCGTGGGTGACGCACGACGGCGGCAGCCTCTACATCGCGGCGCGCTGTGAGGAGCAGAACCTGGCCCTGCTGTCGAACCGCTCAGTGGTTCGCGACCAGCCTGACTGGGGCGATGACCGCATCGAGTTCTTCTTCGACGCGCTGGGCACGGGGCGCATCCCGAACTACTACCTCTCGATTAACAGCTTCGGCGTCGTGGCGGACAGCTACATCGGCGTTGGCGAATGGGACCCGGACTTGGCCGTCCGCACGGGGCGCGAGGCAGGGGCATGGACAATGGAGTGCGCCATACCGGTCACCGCCTTTGGCCGTTCCTCGCTTTCCGGTGAGCAGTGGCGGTTCAACATCGGCCGGCACCACCGCGGGTCGGTCAAAGCCTCCAGCTCTCTGGTAAAATTGGAGGGCAAGTTTCACCAGCCTGGGCGATTCGCCGGCTTGACGTTCAAGCCGCCGCGGGAGGGGAGTCTCCGCGTCACCTCTTTGAGCAGGGGCGAACTGGTCCGCGGCGGCGAGATCACGGGAGCCAACCGGGCGGCCTATGAGGTCGTCAACGATGGCGGACCGCGCGAATTGCTGCTCGTGATTGAGAACCGCTCCGGCGAGGCGCAGGTCGAGCGCCAGGAGCAGAAGCGCTCCGTGCCGCCGGGGAAGAGCCTCCTGGAGCAATACTACCGCCTCCTGGGCCGCAAGGATGAGGTGGTGGTTTTCCAGGTCCGCGAGGGCGCCGAGACGCTCTACAGCGACCGGCTTCAACTCGCGCAGATACGCCCCATCTACCGTGTCTACGACGTTCGGGACCCGCTTTTTGAGTCCCTGTTCGCCGGGGGCCGGCCCAGGGACCCGCGCAAAGACGGCGATATGATCTGGACCCAGCCTTTCCACAACTATCTGAACGCCGTGCAGAGCGGGACTGCGTACTCCTATGATCAGGTTCGCCAGGAGACGAGCGACGCCGGAATGCATCCGCTGCTTCATTACTCGCCACCCCTGCCGTGCATTGATCCGGAGAGCTACGTGCTGCGCGACCGCAAGAGCCTCCCGCAGATGGCCGAAGAGAACCGCCGGCGGGGGTGGGGGGGGTTGGCGCTTTACGCGCCATACTACGTCATGGGCCGCGACGAACAGGGGAAGCGCGGGGCGAGCATCGGCATTTCTGGCTGGCTGGGCGACCCGGTCAACCGCCGCGCCTTTGTCGCCAGCGTTCAGGCTGTCCTGGACGAACACGGCAAAGACCTTTGGGCCGTGCACGCGGGCGACGAGCAGTTCACGCGCCAGCTTCACATGCTCGACACCTTCTTCACCAAGGACTACGACCCCGCCAAACCCGAACATGCGTTCTTCCGCCTAGCCGAGGAGGAGATCAGGCGCGACTATGGGTTCGGCCGCTTCGGACTTCCGCATCGCCTTCCCTCGACGAACCCGGACTATCCCTTCTGCAGGCGCGCCTTTCTGACCTGGGTGTCGGACAAGCTGCGCCAGGCCAACCGCGAACTGGCCGCGGCCGTGCGCGCCAAGGACCCGGCCATGCCCATCGTGGCGGAGGACACGCACGGCGGCGCCGTGCTGGACGTCGAGTACTGGAGCGAGTACGCGGACATTGGCGCTTTCCAGGCGCAGTACTCCCCTGATCCGCGTTTGCAGAACTACGCGTACGCCGTCAAGCTGGCAAAGGATATTTCAGGGCTTGACTACATGCTCGTGTGCCCTCACGACTGCGTGGCGGGGTTTCCCACGGGCGCGATGGAAGCGGACGAACTGCGCGAGCTCTACAGCCAGATCTTCCGCGCGGGCGGCACGGGATTCAACTTCTGGGCCGCTTCCCTGGGGGAGAAGGCGCCCACGCCTCCACTGGCGGCCACCGTGCAAACGGGTTACCCCATTGCGTGGCAGCACATGCTGGCCGCCTCGCGGCTGGCGAGGAAGCTGCCGCTGCTCAAGTTCCCCAAGCCGGACACCGTGGTGTTCATCTCCTCCGAGACACTGAAGTGCGGCGTCCAGTCCGGTTTCCGCGGCGAGGGAGTCTTTTCCCTGCTCGGACCCATGGCGCGCGGGGCGTTCCGCTTCCTGAGCGAGGGCTTGATCGACCTCCAGCGCGCGCGGTTCGAGGACTACTCGATCCTGTACCTGCCGAGCATCAAATATTCGAGAAGCGACACGGCCGAGAGCATCGTCCGCTTCTGTGAGCAGGGGGGCACGGTGATCGGCCTGGATCCCGAGGCGTTCGAGGCGAGCATCGCCGCTGAACCGCTCAAGACGCGCGAGAGACTCTTTGGCGTACGCCTGACGGGACCGCGCGCCAAAGCAGAGCTTTGGCGTTTCGACAAGCCGGTCGTGGACGGGGTCCGGGAATTGCGCGTTTATGCGGACAAAGAGAAGGCTTGCGACGTCGAGGTGGTCGGGCCTCAGTGCCGCGCGCTTGCCGTTTACGAAGACGGCCGGCCCGCGTTGGTCGAGAACCGCCTGGGCAAGGGGCGGGCCTTCTACTTCACGTGGTGTCCGTTCAACTCGAAGCTGCTCTCCGACGGCGATTGGCAGCGGTTTCTGATCGGGCTGCACACGTCCGTAGGCGGGTCTGTCGGCCACGACATCTGGCGATTCAAAATTCCTGAAATCGCGACGTGCCGTGACACTCCGCCGGAGGGGTTGTGCCTCACCGGCAACTACGCCTTCTGGGACCGCTACCAGTTCGTCGAGGGCCGCCGCTATAACGCTCCGCCCGATGGCGAGTACACGATCGAGTCGCAGGGAAAGCGAGCGCGGCGGGGCTTTGTGGATGGGCCGCTGACCAATCGCTTGATGGTGAAGACCAAGCACAAGTACGGCGGCATGCACCCCATCGAATGAAACCGGGACTTCGTGATGGCGGATTGGGCGGAGGAGATCGGGGGCGTTGCGCCGGCGGTGGTGACGTTCGACTTCCGGTCCCAGCGGAGGTTCCGCCGCGTGCGAGCCTTCTACTCGGGCGAACTGCCGCCCTTGACGATTGAAGCCAGCGCCGACGGCAACGCATGGGCTCCGGTCGCGACTTCGGCGGACAAGCGGGTGACGGGTGAGAAGGAAGTCGCCGTTCGCGACTGGGAGATCACCGCCGACCAGCCATGCCGTTTCCTCCGTCTGCGACTGGAGGCGCGTGCGCAGCCACTGCTGCTGGCCGAGGTCGAGGTGTGGGGGCCGTGACCACGGGCGGCGCTCGTTCAATCCGCGAGGTCATTCCGTCCGCGGGGCGGCGTCTTGCCAGCAGGCCGGCCTGCGGGCTGTTCGGCCCGGGCCGGGCCCAGCGAGTGGCAGGATCAGTGGATGCGTTAGATGGGAACCGCCATGTTCCAGGTGCGAGCGCAATGGTTGAACCCGCCGGGGCCGTCGCCTGTCGCGGCAAACAGATGTGTCGGGCGTCCGTCCTCAATCAGCAGAAAGGGCCGCTCCATGCAGCCCTGCGTCGTCACGGACCCGTCGGACCAGCGCACGCGGCGGGAGTAGCCCACCGACGGTCCGGACACCTCCCAGCGCAGGCCGTCCGCGGACGTGGCGTGCACGCCTCCGTGCGTCTCGCCGGCCAGCGCGCCGTTCGGCGTCAGGTCTTTGGCCAGCAGTTGGAAACGCCCGTCCGCGCGCCAGAGAAAGACGTCTTCGATGGGCGCGTTGCCGAAGAAACCGTTGAATGGCGGAACTGGGCCGTTCCCCAGGCGTCTGAACGGCGCATCGGGCCCATCGGCCACGGCCGCTCCGATCTGGGCGTTGTAGGTTCGATAGAGCAAGAAGATGCGCCCGTCCTCAAGCAGACAAGGGGCCGGGTTCGTCACAACGGAATGGTCCTACTCGCCGGGCCGCTCGGACAGAACGGGCTGGTCGCGGCGCGTCCAAGGGCCGAGGATGGAATCTGACGTCGCCAGGCCAATCGCTACGCGCCCC
>CAYYEE010000465.1:0-4031 GCA_964470775.1 uncultured Planctomycetota bacterium
GCAGCTACCCAAAGGCCAAAGAAATCGCCACCATCCTCAAGGAGTGGATCCGCAAGGGCGAGTTCCTTCTCACCGATCCGGTCCAGCTTTTGCCCGGCCCGGACTCGGGCATGACGTGCCGTCCCTTCACCGAGCGGCCTATTTTCTAGAAAAGCGCCACCCCATCGGGCGGCCGCGCAGCCTTCGGCGCGGCCGCCCGCGAGGAGATCCTTCAATGGCCAAAACCAAACTGGTCCTCAGCTTTCCCCCAAGCCTCATCAACGAGCCCATCACCTGGAAGCTCGTCAAGACCTACGACCTCAAGTTCAACATCCTCCGCGCCTCCATCCATCCCGACGACGCCGGACAGGTCGTCATCGAACTGGAAGGCAGCCGCCAGGCCATAGAGGATGGACGCGCCTACCTGGAGGAGTGTGGCGTCAGAACCGAGGCCCTGTCTCAAGACGTCACCTGGTCCGCCGAGCGGTGCGTCCAGTGCTCGGCCTGCGTCTCCATCTGCCCCACAGGCGCCCTCTCCGTCGAAAGACCCTCCATGAAAGTCACCTTCGACCAGGAGAAGTGTATCGGCTGCGAGCTCTGCATCCCCGTCTGTCCGTACAGGGCCATGGAAATCCACGTCTGACGCGCCCTGGGGGCCGCCGCCCAAACGGCGGCCCCCGCCTGGCGCCGCGACGGCGGAGACATGGCGCCCCAGCCCGCCGAGGGCGGGATCGCAACGCGCCCCCGGAACCGCCGCAAGGAGAGAGACATGCGCATCACGACCAAAGGCCGTTACGCCGTGCGCGCCCTGCTCGACCTCGCCCTCTTCTACGAACGCGGCCCCGTCAACCTCCAGAACATCTGCCAGCGCCAGCACATCTCCGCCGACTACCTCGAACAGATTCTTCGGCGCCTCCGCAACGCCGGCCTGGTCCGCAGCGTCCGCGGCCCCAGAGGCGGCTTCATGCTCGCCAAGCCCCCCGATCAGATCACCGTATGGCAAATCGTCAGCCTCCTCTCCGAACCCCTCGACCCCGCCCCCTGCGTCGACTCCTGCCACAAGAAAAAACGTTGCGATCGCCTGGATCACTGCGCGGCTCACGTCCTCTGGGACGACCTCCACAAGCACATCGCCGACTTCCTCTCCAAGCGCACCCTCCGCGACCTGTGCGACTCCGCCCGCCAGCTCCTCAACCGCGCCTCGCCCGACCACCCCCACATGTTCCACATCTGAGCGCCCGCGGAGCCCCTCATGCCCAAAGCCCTCGCCCTGCTGTCCGGCGGCCTCGACAGCGCCCTCGCCGCCGCCCTCATCCTCGAACAAGGCATCCCCGTCCACGGCCTCACCATGGTCTCCCTCTTCACCGCCTCGCGCGCCGAAGGCGGCCATCTCCTCGCCGCCATCGCCTCCGCCCGCCAGCTTGGCGTGCCCATCACCGTCATCAACTGGTCGCGCCCCATGCTCGAAATCCTCAAGAACCCCCAGCACGGCTTCGGCAGCAACATGAACCCCTGCATCGACTGCCGCCTGGCGGTCCTGCTCCAAGCCAAAGACTGGGCGCCCAAGCTGGGCTGCGACTTCGTCGTCACCGGCGAAGTTCTGGGGGAACGCCCCATGTCCCAGCGCCGCCAGCCCATGGACATGATCCAGAAGCGCTCCGGACTGGGCCCCCTGCTCCTTCGCCCCCTCTCCGCCCAACTCCTGGAACCCACCCTCCCCGAGACGAACGGCTGGGTGGACCGCGGCCGCCTCCTCGGCATCCAAGGCCGCTGCCGAAAGCCCCAGATGGAACTCGCCCGCAGACTCAACGTCACCGCCTTCACCACACCCGCCGGAGGCTGCCTGCTCACCGACCCCTGCTTCTCCTCACGCCTCGCCGACCTTCTCAGACACGACCCTGCCGCCACCCTCAATGACGCCCACCTCCTCAAAGTCGGCCGTCACCTCCGCCTCAGCCCCACCCAGCGCCTCATCGTCGGCCGCAATGACCGCGAAAACCGCGTCATCCTCAGCTTCGCCCGACCCGGCGACACCCTCATCGACGCCGTCGGCTTCCCCGGCCCCACCACCCTCCTCCGCGGTCCCGCCGACCCCGCCGCCCTCGGCCTCGCCGCCGCCATCACCGCCCGCTACGGCAAGGCCTCGCGCCAGTCCAAAGCCGCCATGTCTTGGCGCACGGTAGGCGGCGGCTCCGGCGTCGTCAGCGTCACCCCCGCCCTCGATGCCGACATCCAGCCCCTCCAAATCACCTCCGAACTCGGCCGCCCCCGTACCTCCTGACCCTCCCTCTCCCCTCCCGCCAGTCCTTTCCGTCCTTTACTCCCACCCCCAAACCGAATACAATACTCATCGTATCGCGGGGGTCAGTCCGTTGCCCCCCTGCCGCAAGCTGGCGCAAGGCCCGGGCCAGCGACGCCTGCTGTCCACCATGGATGGTAGACGGCGTCATCCAAGGCGCCACCTGTTGTCGCCGGGCTCACAGAGATCAGGCAGGACTGATGATAATAACACGGCACGGTTTTCGTGAGATTGCCGTTGTCGGCGTTGTTCTGGCCGCGCTTGTTGGGGCTTTGTGTTGGGCGTGGCCTGGGGCGTGGCCAGCCTTCGTCATCCCTGCCGCACTCATCCTGTTGGCCGTCACCCTCTTCTTCCGCGATCCCCGTCGCGTCACCCCCGCCGACCCCCGCGTCATGGTGGCCCCAGCCGACGGAAAAGTCGTGGAGATCTCCGAAGCGGACGAGCCCTGGTTCCTGGGCCAGAGCGCCCGCAAGATCGCCATCTTCATGTCCGTTCTCAGCGTCCACGTCAACCGCTCCCCCTGCGCCGGCCGCGTCGAGAAGGTCCATCTTCGCCCCGGCCAGTTCCTCAACGCCATGCGCGCCGAAGCCTCCGCACAGAACGAAGCCAGCCTCATCGCCATCCAGAACACCGAGGTCAACCAGCCCGTGCTGCTGATGCAGATCGCGGGACTGGTGGCGCGCCGCGTCGTCTGCGCTGTTGCGCCCGGCGACGAGCTGGCCCGCGGCCAGCGAATCGGCGTCGTCAAGTTCGGCTCCCGCGCAGAGGTCTACGTCCCCAAGAGCGCCCCCTTCCGCTGGCGCGTCAAACTGGGCGATTCGGTCCGCGCGGGCGTCACCATCCTGGGAGAATGGCTTTGAAACGCATCCCCATCCTGCCCACGCTGGTCACGCTGGGCAACGCCTTCTGCGGCTTCGCGGCCATCAGCTTCACCATGGACGCCCACGCCTCGCCCGCCAGCTTCGCCGAGAACATGAAGTTCGCGGGCTGGCTCATCATGCTCGCCATCATTTTCGACGCCCTCGACGGCAAAGTCGCCCGCCTGGCTAAGCAGACCTCCAAGTTCGGCGTCGAACTCGACTCCCTCTCCGACGTCATCAGCTTCGGCGTCGCCCCCGGCCTCATCATCAAGACCATCGCTCACCAGCTCCAGTTCTACTCCCGCGTCGCCTGGGTCACGGGCTCGCTGTTCATGCTCTGCGCCGCCCTGCGCCTGGCCCGCTTCAACGTCGACACCGGCATGGACGAGGCCTCCCACCGCAGCTTCCACGGTCTTCCCTCCCCCGCCGCCGGTGGCTTTGTCGCTTCCCTCGCCGTCATGTCCTACACCCTCCGTTCCGACTCCGACTACGGCCGCGTGGCCGCCGCGCTCGAACCCATCATGGACGGACTCCTCTGCTGTCTCCCCTTCCTCGGCGCCGCCCTTGCCCTGCTCATGATCAGCAACGTCCCCTATCCCCACCTCGCCACCCGCCTCCTGCGCAGCCGCGAGCCTTTCGACCACCTTGTCACGATCATCCTCATCCTGCTCTTCGCCATGATGACCCGCCCCTTCAGCCTCCCCCTCTTCTTCGGCATCTACGTCTTCGCCGGCGTGGTCAATTCCCTCAAGAACCTCGTCATGAGCCGCGCCAAGGTTCTGCAGCCCGCCCAGCCCCCCCCGAACGCCACGCCGGGGAAAAGCTCTGACCGCGACTCCGCTCAGAAACCCCCTTCCACCTGTCCCCGGCTCTCGCCGATGCGCCCCTCCCCC
>CAYYEE010000466.1:0-4023 GCA_964470775.1 uncultured Planctomycetota bacterium
CCCAGGGCAAAGGCGGTGAACGTGACGCTGTCGGCCCCCACGCCGCGGCGCACGGTGGAGGGACCACCGAAGGTCGGCGATCTGGCGCCCAGCCTGGAGCTCGACCGTTGGTTGACGGGCAAGGGGCCGACGAGTCTGGACGACTACCAGGGCCAGTATGTCGTGCTGCATTTCCTTTCGCCAACGTGCAACCTGTGCGCGCAGAGCGTGAGCGCGCTGTCGGACTTGCAGGCGCAGTTCGAGAAGTACGGGGTGGTGGTGATCGGGGTGGCGAGGGTGGTGGAGGGTGAGCCGTCGTGGAGCCTGCCGCCTGGCAGCCCGACCACGGGGACGGCCGTGAAGCTCGGGGACACGCCGATGGCCATGAGCCACTTCCTCCATGCGACACGGCCGATCTACGCCGTGGCCGCGGACAAGGACGGTGTCACGCTGAAGCGCTATGGCGTGAAGCCGCGCGAGACAGAGTGGGTCCTGGCTCCTTCGGGGGCGATTACGTGGCGGAAGCACACGCTGCGCGGGGAGAACGGGGAGTCGTGCTATCTGGTGGGGCGAGACGGGAAGCTTCTGTGGATGGGGACGGGCGGCGACCAGGGGCTGGTGGATATGCTGGTGGAGCGAATAAGGGCGGAACGGAAGCAGAAGTGAACCTGGCCTCTTTTGGCCCAAACCCTTCCCTCCACTCGGAGGAGAGTGTCTCGTCCCCTGAGCAGCAACAGGCTGCTAGACCATGCTGCCGCCGACGCGGCGGATGATGACGTCGTCGATCTGGGCTTTGCCGCTCATGCCGGCCAGGAACACGATGACCTCGGCGATCTCTTCGGGCCGCATGTAGGCGTCGAGGTCAACGTCGCGACCTGAGTCGCGGACAAGGCGGGTGTCCACGCCGCCAGGGCTGACGCAGTGGATGCGCACGCCCGTGCCCTGGGTCTCCATGGCCAGGGCGCGAGAGAGGCCGAGAAGGGCGTGTTTCGACGCGCAATAGGCGCTCTGGCCTTTGTAGGCGCGATGGGAGGCGGTGGAGCAGACGTTGATGATGCGGCCCTGCCCGCGTTCGAGCATGGCTGGCAGGAAGGCGCGGACGCAATGCACGGCGCCCATGACGTTGATGTCGAACAGGCGGCGCCATTCGTCCAAGGGCGTCTGGCAAAACGGCGCGTCGAAGAAAACGCCCGCGTTATTGACCACCAACCCCGGCTCGCCGACGCGCTCCTTCACGGCGGCGGCCATGCGGACCACCGCGGCCTCGTCCGCGACGTCGCAGGGGAACGGCAGGATGCGCGCGTTGAGAGAGGCGGTCTGATTGAGTTCGTCCGCGGAACGCGCCACGGCCGCGACAGAAGCGCCCGCCGACGCCAGAAGCGCCGCCACCTCGCGCCCAATGCCCCGGCCTGCGCCGGTTACCACGGCCACCAGTCCTCTCAAGTCAGCCATGAGTGTGTCCTTGTCACTCCCAGCTTGAGGGGTCCACCGCCAAAGGAACTGAGAACCACGCTGCTGTGCGCTGTTCTTGATAGCGTAGCCGAACGACTGGACGATGGTCAAATCCCTGCGCAAAGAATGATTGACTCTACGGAAATGGAGAGATACCATTCCAAGTGTTGGCTCGCGCCGCTTGCCGAAGAGGGTTGTCGTGATGCCGCGAGTTGGCAAGGCACAACTGGGTTCGGGGTCGTCATTGCCATCAGTGTCGTTGGGATGGCGTCAAGCAGGCGGAACAAAGAGACGCGCGTTGTCTGCGCTGAATGACTGAGGAACACGAATGGCCAGACGTTCAATCACAGCGCGGCAACGGGTTTGGATTCACGAAGAGCTTCAGGGTTGGCAGGCAGAGGGGATCCTGTCCGAGGAACAGCGTGCGCGCATTCTAGACCTATACGAGACCCCTGCCGAATCGGCCGAGCGAAAGCGGTTGCGAGGAATATTCACGCTCATGGCCATCGCGGGGCTGCTGGTTGGTGTTGCGGTGTTCCTCCTGGTTGGCTACAACTGGGAAGCCATGCCCTCCAGTCTCAAGCTTGTCGTCATCTTCGGTGTGATCGTCGGCACGTATGCCGCGGGCTTCTATCTCCGGTACACCCGCAAGGCGCTGACGGCGTCGGAGTTGGTCTTCTTCCTTGGCTGCCTCTTCTACGGGACGGGCATCTGGCTCGTGGCCCAGATATTCCACCTCAACGCGCACTATCCCGACGGAGTGTGGTGGTGGGCGCTTGGGGTGCTTCCTTTCGCCCTCTGTCTGGATGCCTTGCTGCTTCACGCTCTGCTGGTCGCTCTTCTGGGCATTTGGGCGGGAATAGAAGTACTTGGGTTCAGCGATCTGGGGATATGGTTCTTCGGGCGGCGCGGCTTCATTCCTAATGGCGCCTACACGCTGCCATTGCTGGCGCTGCCGGGCCTCGTATGGGCTTACCGCAAGAACTCACCCGCAACGGTCGGCCTCTATGCTCCGCTGCTGGCGTGGTGGGTCATCCTGATGCCGTTCGCATGGCGGTCAACAGCGAACCCAACCCATTTCATCGGAGCGATCGGCGCCCTCTTCCTGCTTATCAGCGAAAGCCACAGGTCAGGAAGCCCGTTCGCCGTCCCTTACCGCTTGTGGGGCGCATTGCTGACGACTGGCGTCCTCGTGCCGCTCAGCTACTACGACTTCAATCGGACTATGCTCCGCCACGGGTCGGGACCAGGAGGGTTCTGGCAGACTCTGACGATTGTTGCGCTGGCTTTTGCGACTGTCGCAGTGGCATCGGCTGTTCAGCACCGCCTTCGCGGCGGGCCCACACGGTTTTCGGCGCGAGTCGCCGACATCATTCGCCGACAGTGGCTGCCGCTCACGCTCGTCCTTCTCATGGCTTTCCTGGCGGTATGGGAGTCTTTCTGTCGTTCTTTGGGCGCGGCGGAAAAGACGGCGCTCGTCCCAACCATCCTTGCCAATGTCGCCATGATCGGGTGCGGTCTTCTGTTGATCACGGTGGGGCTTCGCGAGGATAGCGGCCGGCAATTTGCCGGTGGGGTGCTCTACTTCCTCCTCTGGGCAGTGCTCCGCTACATGGACTTGTTCGGCGATTACGGCGGGATGCTGGGAGCAGCCTTGATGTTTTTCCTGTGCGGGGCGGCGCTTTTCGGCATGGCGCTTTACTGGCGCAAGCGAAAGGGGGACCTTGTTGCCTGATTTAGCATCTCTTGTCAACGGGTCGCGCAACCGTCTTGATCGCATCGCCGCCTGGTTAAGGGACCGCGAGCGTTTCGTCTTGCTTGCGGGAGTGGGTTTCCAGGTTATCGTCTTGTTGGCCATGATCGGCCTGCGCCTCATGCCCCTGCTGACTGGCGACACGATTCTCGTTCGTGTCGTGCCAGTTGATCCGCGGGATTTTTTCCGCGGTGACTATGTCGTCCTCAGCTACGAATTCAGCCAGGTCCCGGCGACAATCGAGGGCCCGCATCGAGGGTCGCATTTGGGCCGGACTGTGTACGTTACTCTTGTGCCGGAGCCGGACGGCAAGCATTGGCGCGCGGAGAAGTACAGTTTCAACCACCCAAAGGGTGGCAAGTACCTTCGGGGCAGAATCGTTGGCTCCGGCCAGATAGAGTATGGCATCGAATCCTACTATCTTCAGGAGGGCAAAGGATACTACTATGAACAGGCCGTTCGCAATCGCACCCTTTCCGCCGAGATCGCAGTGGGGGCAGAGGGTCAAGCCGCCCTGCGGGGATTGCGGATTGACTCGAAATAGGTCTACAAGGCGAACTGCCGGCCTTCGAGATACATCTGTTGCGCACGCTGCGCCGCAGAAGACACGGCGGAAACCAATGGTCTCAAACGCATCGTAGGTCTCTTCCGCCAACCCACGTCTCCACGGTGATTGCGGGAGTGGTCTCTACACGGGGGGCTATTCGAAGTCACACTGTCTTGGCTACGAATTCAAGAGGAATCGGATAGGCCGATTTTGTGAGAGACTTCTTCCGATCCGTTGCGACTGAGAAGACCGCACGAACGACCGCGAATCAAGCGCCTCGGTAGGACCGGCG
>CAYYEE010000467.1:0-4019 GCA_964470775.1 uncultured Planctomycetota bacterium
TCAGCGGCGACGAGGCAGGCACTCTCCGCCACCGCCTCACCGAGCCCGGCCTCCGCGGCCGCGTCTTCGCCAAGACCGGCACCCTCTCCAGCGCCAGCGCCCTTTCAGGCTATGTTTTCAGCAACGGCGGCCGTTACGCCTTCTCGGTCCTCTGCTCCTACGCCAACGGCAGCGGCGCGGGCCGCGCCCGCCGCCTTCAGGACGAAATCTGCAGAGCTCTCGCTGGCCGGCCGTAGTTGCTCCGTCGCGGTCGCCCCGGTTGTCCTTGTCCAGCCACAGGAGCCTTGCCATGACAGCCATATTCGTCGAGCGCAACACCCTGCCGGAAGCCTGGGAAGAAGCCGTGCTCCGCTGCTGGAACGAAGGCGAGCGCATCCGCACCGAATACGACAAACCCACTGACCCCGAGAGCCGCGACTGCTCCCTCATGATGAGCGTGCGCCAGCCCTTTGCGGAACCCCGCATCCACCGCGCCTTCCCCGGATCGCTCGAAGACCTCGAAGTCTACCGGCAGGAAGTCGTCCTCGGCATCCACGACCACTGGATCGACCCCGCCGCGGGCAAGTGGTCCTACACCTATCACCAGCGCCTCTTCGCCTACGACGTCCACGATGCCCAAGGCCGCAAGACCACCATCGACCAGTTCGCCTACATCGTGGACAAACTCGCCAAAGCCCCCCATTCCCGGCGCGCCCAGGCCATCACCTGGAAACCCGACGTTGATCCCACCGTCGAAGACCCCGCCTGCCTCCAGCGCATGTGGTTCCGCGTCTATGGCGGCGAACTCCGAATGAACGTCCACATGCGCTCCAACGACGCCTTCAAAGCCAGTTTCATGAACATGTGGGCCTTCACCGACCTCCAGCGCCTTGTCGCCGAGCGCGTCAGCCAGCGCCTCAGCCGCCCCATCGTCCCCGGCGCCTACATCCACATCGTGGACAGCTTCCACATCTATGGCTCTTACTTCCAGGAATTCGAAGGGTTCCTCAAGTCCGTCCGCAACCGCAAGTTCGAAGACCGCGTCTGGGACAGCACCAGCGAACTCGTGCAGAGCTCGTTCGAATCCGGCCGCGCCCGCATCGCCTCCGAAGAAGGCCCGGGAGAACGCGCCCCTGGCGCATGACCCCAAGCCATCGCTGTTCCCATGCCCCAGAACCCCAAGAACCCGTTCCCAGACTTGACAACCAGCGCAAGGAATCCCTAGACTAAAGCCCATCCAGAAGATAGGCCGCTTCCGCCTTTGCGGATGCGCCCGACAGACCAGGAGTTTTTGCCCATGGCGGCAAGGCAGTCAAGAAGACAAGGCGGCGGTGGCGTCGTCCTGGCCGTTGTCACCATCCTCATCATCCTGCTGCTCATCGCGGGTTACGTCCCCGTCGTCATCCACCTCGAGCCTTACGCACGCGCCGCCAAGGAACTCAACGCCAACATGGATGAATACGTCACCAAGCCTCTCGAGAGCCGCAAGGTGGCTGTCGAGAAAGAGGCTGTGACGGCCGACCGCCGCACGCCTTACGGCATCAAGGCCTTCACCACGGTCAAAAAGTACCTCACCTCCGGCCTTGATTATGAAGAACTGGCCAAGGCCGTCGGCTGGCAGGGCGAGACCGCCATCGCCGACATCCAACGCGCCCTCGACGGCGCCAGCGACGTCGGCCTCCATCCCGCCACCGTCCAGCAGTACCTCCAGGAACTCCGCGAAGCCTTGCGCAAGGCCAGAGAGGAGATCAACTCCATCACCGAGGCACGCAACAAAGCCATCGCCGAGGCGAAGCGGATTCAGGAAAAACTGGACAACGCCGAAAAGATCAACCGCGATCAGGCCGCCAAAGCCGAGAAGGACATCCTGGCCGAGCGTATGAAGAAGGAAGCGGAGATCAAGGAGCTCGCCGCCAAGAACGACAAGCTCGGCGCCAACCTCGAGAAGGCCCTGGCCGAGGGCCGCGCCACCGCCAAAACTCTCAGCGAAGAGCGCGCCAAGTTCGCCAAGCAGGACGAAGAGCAGCGCGTCCGCATTCACAACCTGGAAGTCCAGCTCGGCAAGAAGGCCCCCAAGGTCGTGGCCGAAGTGCAGGGCGAAGTCCTCCTCGCCGACATGATTCGCGAGTACGCCATCATCGGCCTGGGCAGCAAGGACAACATCGCCCTTGGCGACACCGTCACCATCATGCGGTCCACGAAAGAAGGCAAGCTTGTCCCAAAGGCCATCGGCCACGTGGTGTCCGTCAGCGAGTTGACGAGCCGTGTTAACATCACGGTGGACAAGGACGCCATGCAGTACCCCGTCATCGAAGGCGACAAGGTCATCCCCGACAAGAAGGCCAGACCCAGAACCTGACCTGACCGCTTCGCCTCCCTCTGCATCTGACCCCGCCGCCCGTGTTCTGCCCACACCTCCCCTCACACCACCAAAATAAAGTGACCGGGAAGGTCTGGGGGCGGACCCTCCCGGTCGCCAGCAGATGTCGGCGGAACCCGCCGACAGCACGGAGGCTATTTCTATCATCGGACGATCCTGCCTGCCCCTTAGTGGCCCGTTAAAAAAGACACCGCGTCGGCGGGGACATGGTGCCTCAACCCGCCAACGGCGGGATCGCAACGTGTCCCCAAAACAGACGCGACATTTTCAACAGGCTGCTAACCGCCAAGCCAGCGCGCCCCCTCGCTAGACAGCTCCCCCCTCACCTCGCACCATGATCTCGCCCCCACATCCCCCGCCGCCACCGTAACCCCACCAAGGCCAACCTGTTGTGGCTCACCCTCCACATATCCCCAACAGGCGGCGTTTTCACCCCTCTCGCGCCTTGACGTTGCGCTCCGCAAGCCTTAACATATGAGCTCGGTCACCGAGCCGCATGTGGCCATGTCCGAAGCTGCGGAACCGGCCCGGCTCGCACGCCCCGGCGCAGGATGGAGACCCGTCCACGGCCTCGGCCACGCCAAGCCCCAGGCCGTTTTTCCAAGCCGATTCTTCAGCGAACGCCCAAGCAACGGCCGGCCGTTCGGCCGCAGCGCCAAACACACCAGCCGCGCAGCCGTCAGCGCGACTAATGCACACGAGAGGTCCCGCATGTCCGCCAAAGCCGCGCCCACAAAACCAGCCGACCAGACGCCACCCCACCAGCCCCAGCCCCCCGCCCCAGCCCCTGCCCAACCCCCACCCGCCGCGCCCCAAGCCACAACCCGTCGCGCCTCGGCCGAGGACATGGCCAAAAGGCAGCGCGAAATCTCTGTCAGCGAGTTCTTCACCAAGAACCGACATCTCCTAGGCTTCGACAACCCCCGCAAAGCCCTGCTCACCACCATCAAGGAAGGCGTGGATAACGCCATGGACGCCTGCGAGGAAGCCGGCATCCTCCCTGTCATCATCGTCCGCGTCGAAGCCATCCCCAACGAAACCGACCACTTCCGCGTCACCATCGAGGACAACGGCCCCGGCATCGTCCGCAAACAAATCCCTCTTGTTTTCGCCAAGCTCCTCTACGGATCCAAGTTCCACACCCTCAAGATGTCGCGCGGCCAGCAAGGTATCGGCATCTCCGCCGCCGCCATGTACGGCCAGCTCACCACAGGCCGCCCCACCCAAATCACCTCCCGCACCCACCCCAAGAAACCCGCATGGTTCGTCGAACTCATGCTCGACACCGCCAAGAACCAGCCCCGCATCCTGCGCGAGGAGGAAACCGAGTGGGACAAGCCCCACGGCACGCGCGTGGTCATTGACCTCGAAGCCAAGTACCTCAAGGGCCGCCAGTCCGTAGACGAGTACCTCGAACAGACCGCCATCGCCAACCCCCACGCCGACATCACCTACCTCGTCACCGGACAGGAGCCCGTTCACTTCGCCCGCGCCGCCGACCACCTCCCCCCCCAGCCCCGCGCCATCAAGCCCCACCCCAATGGCATCGAGCTCGGCATCCTCATCAAGATGCTCCAGAACACCCGCGCCCGCTACGTCCACTCCTTCCTCAGCCAGGACTTCTCCCGCGTCAGCGCCCGCACAGCCAACGACATCTGTC
>CAYYEE010000468.1:0-3983 GCA_964470775.1 uncultured Planctomycetota bacterium
CCAGGACCAGGACCAGGACCAGGACCAGGACCAATCACCAATAACCAAGACCGTAGTTAACTCCCCCCAAAGCCCCCCTCTTGCCCGCGACGCGGCGTGAGTGAGTTGGTGAAGTGGCTGAGGCGATTGGGAAAGGCAACGGCTCATGGAACGGCCTCCGGCGCTGGGGAGTTGGCCGGGCAGCAGTCCTTGCACGGCCGGTAGCCCGCCCCGGCGCCAGCGCGCCGCCTATCGCCCCGCCGATCAGCGCCAGCCCTGCCAGCGCCGCCCCCCGCCAGATGGTCCCCGCCATGTCATTCCTCCAGGTTGCCGTCCAGCACGGCCCGCTCCAGTTCTTTCACCAGCCTCAACACGCGTTCGCGCCCCGTCTCCGTCGAGTAAGGCGCCGGCTCATCAGCCGCGCGCATCTGCTGCGCCGGCGCAAAACTCCCCGGCGCGCTCATCATCTCGCCCTCGCCCAGCAGCAGCCACGCCTGTTTGCAATCGCCTGTCCATCATCGTGTTCTGACATTTCTACGTCTCCGCAGATTTTCTGTTGACAATTCAACGCCCGCGTAGTATTATCTCACGTGTACGCAGGATCAACTGGGAGACGCCACTGATGAGCAACAGACTCAGCTTAGGAGTATCCCGCAGATGACCCTCGGCACGCGCTCGCTGTTGTTCGGCGCCCACCAGTTTCTGTTGCATCCGCTGTTCGTGTTGCTGGCGTGGGTCCGGCTCTACGGCCTGCCAGGCCCGTCCGCGCTGGTGGCCATCGTGGTTCACGACTGGGGCTATTGGGGCTGCCGCAGCATGGACGGCGACGACGGCGCCGGCCACCCGCTGCGCTGCACGTGGTGGCTGCTCATCCTGGGCCTGCGCCGCACGGCGGAGCTGGTCGAGGGCCACAGCCGCTTTGCCTGCGCCCGCCACGGCATCCCCATGTCGCGCCTGTTCTGGGCCGACAAGCTCGGCACGGCGCTTATGCCAGCCTGGCTGTGGGTTCTGCTGTCCCGCGCCTCGGGCGAACTGGCCGAGTACCTGGCCAACACGGCGTTTGAGATCCACGGCGACGTCACGCCAACGGAGTTTTTTTGGCGCTACCGCGGCTTTGTCCGCCATTTGCTGGCCACAAGCAAGGACCCGGCCTGCCGCAGCCTGGCCCAGTCCTGGACGCCTCGCTGCCTATGCGCCGGACTTATGGATGCCGCCAGCGCGCCCAACGTCATCCAGGTTGTTGTGCCTCGCAACATCCCAACGCCGAGCCTGAACTGAGGAGTCACAACATGGAAGCCCGCCGCCCATGCGATCACAGCGTTTTGCACGTCGAGCCAGCCGGAGGCGGCTGGTACGTCGCCCGCTGCGCATGTTGCGGCCTCACAGGCCCAAAGGCCAGCCGCATGGGCGAGGCTTACAGCCTGTTCCGCGCCGAACACGCGCCAGAGCGCCGCCTTCCACCGCTCCACACCCGCCCCCTGCTGGAGGCCGCCACGCGATGAACTCCCAAGCCCCCCTCTCGCCAGACCAGATCAGCCGCATCCGCTCCGTGCCAACGCGCCGGCGCCTGCCCAGGCTTGGCAAGATTCGCCTTGGGATCCGCCGCCAGACCAAGGACGGCAAAGAGTACCCCAGCGCCAGCGAGTTCTTCATCTTTGACGAGGAACTCCTCCAGTCGCTGCCGCGCATTGCCGAGGTTTACTCCGACCCGGCCACGGGCGAGCTCGCTCCGCGAGAGCTGCGCATCTTGCTGCCAAGCGACGACCTGGACGTTGTGTTCCCTCTGCGTCTCAAGCGCTACGGCTGGACCTCGGGCTGCCTGTGCCGGTCCACGGACGCCACGGCCACCCGCGCGCTGCGCGCGATCTGCAGCCAGTGCGGGGCGGAGGAATGCGGCCACAAAGACGCGCCTCGCTCGCAGCAGGAGGTGGATTGTCCCTGCGCCCACGCCATGCCAGACGCCAAGGGCCGCGTCAACTGCGCCTGGGTCGGCTCGCTCATGGTCATGCTGCCCGACGTCACCGTGGGCGGCCTGTTCCAGCTCGACACGCGCTCCGCCAACTCCATCACCGACATCCAAAGCGGCCTCGAGCTTGTGCGCCAAATGGTGGGCCGGTTGCGGATGATCCCGCTGCGGCTCTCGCTCAAGCCCCGCCAGGCCCGGCCAGGCGGCGTGGTCAAAACAATCTACACTCTGCAAGTCGCCTTTGACGGCACAGCCGAGGACCTTATGGCCATGCGCCAGCTCTCCGCTCCAGCCGCCACGCCCTCCGCGCTGATCGAGCCGCCGCACGACGATGGCGACGATCTGCCGCCTGTGATGGACGCCGACGAGCCCCAAACCGCGCTGCCCGACGGCCCATCGGACAGCGCGCGCCCAGGGCAGGCCGCCGCGAGCCCCGGCGGCCTGCCCGCCCCAAACACCCAACAGGCCAGCGTCTCTCCCCGCGTCGCTGGCCAGCCCGGCGCCGGATGCTCCGGCGCCGGGCATTCCCCCGCCGCCTCCGCCGCCGCGCCAGGCCGGCCCGACGCCCCTGCTCAAGCAGCGGCCTCCGGCTCGCCCAAGGCGCCGCAGGCCAGCTTGGCCGCCGATGTTCGCGCCGCCTCCGCCGCCGCGCCAGGCCGGCCCGACGCCCCTGCTCAAGCAGCGGCCTCCGGCTCGCCCAAGGCGCCGCAGGCCAGCTTGGCCGCCGATGTTCGCGCCGCCCTGCTTGCCAGCGCCGAGGCCGCTGGAGTGGAAAACAAAGACCGTTTCAGCAAGATCAGCCGCCTGCTGCACAACAGCTTTGGCGTTACGCGCCTGGAGTCGCTCGACGATGAACAACTCCAGCGACTCCAGCGCAAGGCCATGATGAGCCGGATCAATTGGACAGCGTTGCTGCTCATCCCGGAGCGAGGCGAATGACACCCACCGAAGCCAGAGTGCTGTCGTGGTTCAACACAATCGCCGCGCGCCGCTGCTACGCGCGGACCAAGGCCGCCGCGGCCGAGTGGCTGGCCATCGAGGAGCGCGAATTCGAGGAGGCCGTGCGCCAGCTCCGCATTGCAGGCCACCCCATCTGCAGCGACGGCGATGGCTACTGGATGAGCGACGATCCTGACGAGGTCGAGGCCCTGGCCGCGCGTCTGCGCAAGCGGGCGCTCAACCAGCTCCGCACCTACGCCGCCGTCAAACACACCGCCCGCGTGCTGCGCGAACGCCGGCCCCCGCCGCCCCCGCGCCAGGAATCTCTGTTTGGAGCCCTGGCATGAGCTTCGAGAACTTGACCCACGTGTTTCTGCGCTGCGGCGACGGCGAGCCGCAGGCCCGGCTCTGGATGCGCTCGTTTGTCGAACAGTGCCGCGCCGAGCGCCGCCACGCCAGGGCGCGAGAGATCGCCAGCCGTTTGAGACAGATGAGGAGGAGCAAGCCGTGAACAGACCGAGTTCTACGCGCAACCTGCCGCTCGTGGACTTCCGCGGCCAGGGCGACGACGCGGTCATCGCCGAAGACGACGTGTCCGGCCTGGGCGTGGCTGGCTGGCTCAGCGTGGCGCTCATCACCGCGGGCGTGGCGCTGCTGGCCTGGGTGTCGCTGACCAGCAGCGACGATCCGCCCAACCGGCCCGTCTTGAGTCAGGAGCACGTCGTCATCGTGGAGCGGGCAAAGCTGGGCGATGAGACCGTGGGCCACGCCCGCCTGCCCGCCTCCCCGGCCCTGGCGCGCGAGGACTGACCACCCATGTTCCATAACCCGCCCGGACGGATGCGACATCTCTACTGCGCGTGCGGCGGCCACTGGGCCGACTGGCTTACCAGCGCCCAGATGGCCGGCTTTGAGGCCAGGTTCAAGGCGCTGCACAACGCGCCCGGCTGCAAGATCATCGGCAAGTTCGACTGGGAACACCGGCCCCGCGAACGTGCGGACGGCAAGCAAACCACGGAGGACACGGAGAGCACGGAGGACGGTATGGCGACGAGAGCGGCGGCGCGGATGACGAAGATGGAGGCGTGTCGAACACCGC
>CAYYEE010000469.1:0-3970 GCA_964470775.1 uncultured Planctomycetota bacterium
CCGCGACTGGACGGGAGGGATCTGGTCACGGCCTATCACGCGGCCGCGGCTTTCGTGTTCCCTTCGCTGTATGAAGGTTTTGGCTTTCCCCTTATCGAGGCCGTTTCCTGCGGCGTTCCCGCGGCGGCGTCAAACAGTTCCTCTCTGCCCGAGGCGGGAGGGGACGCGCCGTTCTACTTCGACCCCACGGATGGAGACGCGATGCTTGCGGCCCTGGATGCGGCTGTCGGCGTTGCGCGAGACGCTTCCCGCATCAGGGAGGGGATGGAGTGGGCTCGGCGGCGCACGTGGGACGCTGTGGCGGAGGAGTACATGCAAGTCTACCGCGGGGTTTGCGGCGCGTGAAAGCCGCGGATCAGGGATCGAGGCCGTGACCCTCGGTGCGCCTGTGGACGAGGCCCGGCCAACCGCGGCCTTTGCGGTCTATGACGCCATCGGCAAGGGTTCCGTGGTGGCCGTCACCCGCCGCCAAGCGGAGTTTCTGGCCTGTCGCGGATGGCGAGTCATTGTCGTTTCGGACTCCGACGATTGCGGATGGCGAGTAGACAGGTGGGTCCCAACGCCTGCTTTGCGCGGCGCTGGGTTGGCCGGCCTGAACTACGCGCTTGAGGGCGCGGCTAATCACACGCCCGCCCGTCTTCGGCGATGGTTCTCCATGCGCGGCGTGCTGCCCCAGATGCTATTCGGCTTCGCTTGCCGCCAGGCGCTGGCGGCTGCTTGCGAGCCGAAGCCTGACGTCTGGGTCGCCTGCCAACATGCGTCGGTCATCGGCCTGGGCTGGCGGCGCACACCGCGCTGTCGCGCCGCTTCCCGTGTCTGCCTGGTCTCTCATGGAGACATCTACGACCATCCGTGGCGATCGTTCAGTTTGTCCCTGGGTCTTCTCTATCGGTTCGCCGCGTGGCACGCCTACAGGACTGCCGATCTCGTCATCGCGATCAGTTCCGCCATCGCCCGGCGCGCCGTGGCCTGTGGCGCCAAGCCAGCCAAGGTGCAGATCGTGTTGCACGGCGTCGAGAAGCCTGAACCGCGGGAGAGCTCCGCTGCGCGGGCCGGCGGTTCCGCGGCCGCTCTTTTTGTCGGCCGGCTGGCCCCGGAGAAGGGCGCCGACGTCCTTCTGCGCGCCATGAGCGCGGTCTCGGACCTGCCGCTCACCCTGGTGATCGCCGGTGACGGCCCGGAGCGCGAGTCCCTGGAGCGATGCGCGTCGCGGCTCGGTTTGCGGGACCGCGTGTTCTTCACCGGCGCGCTGGATGCCGCGGAAATCGCTGTCCGCTACCGGGCTTGCGGTTTCGTCGTTGTGCCGTCTGTAAGCGAGGGCCTGTCGCTGGTGGCTCTGGAAGCCATGAGCCACGGGCTCCCCGTGATTGCGTCACGCGTGGGTGGGCTGCCGGACCTGGTCACGGATGGCGAGAACGGATTGCTTGTGGCGCCTGGCCAGGCGTTGCCTCTGGCCCAGGCGATTCGGCGCATGGTTCAGGATCCTCTCCTGCGAACCCGCATGGGGCGGGCGAGCCGCGCGAGGGCTTCCGTGCTCTCGTGGGAAGCGCAACTCGATACGCTGGAGCGCTGTCTGCGTCGGCTGGCGCGCGCTTCCCTTGCTTGATTTTCTGGTCCCTGCCCCCATTTTGGAGACTGCCGCCAGTTGAGCCTTTCGCATCAAACGCCGGACGGGACGGGTTCTCCTCTCCTCTCCATCATCGTCCCTTCGTTCAACCAGGGCGCCTTCATCCGCCGGACCATCGAATCGTGCCTGGAGCAGGACTACAGGCCCATCGAGATCGTGGTTGTGGACGGCGCTTCCAAGGACGGCACGCTGGACGTGCTGAGATCCTTCGATGGAAAGCCCGAGGTGCGGTGGGTGTCCGAGCCGGACAGTGGAGTGGTGGAGGCGGTGAACAAGGGCTTCCGCCTGGCCAAAGGGGTCTTTGCGGCCATCCAGAGCTCCGACGACGCCTATCTTCCCGGCGCCTTCCGGCGCGCCATCCCGGAGCTGGCCTCGGACGAGAGCTTGGGCTTTGTCTTTGGCGACATCGTGAAGATCGACGCGGAAGGCCGCGAGATCTCGCGCGCTGTTCTGGAGCCCTTTTCTCCAGAAGCCGTTCTGTCCGTGAAGACGTGGATCCCCCAGCCTTCGTGCTTTTTCCGCCTGGACCTGGCTCGCGCCTTGGGCGGATGGCGGGAGGAGGTCCCCTATGCGGCGGACACGGACCTGTGGTTCCGCATGATGCTCAAGGCCCGCGGCCGCAAGATAGACGCCTTTCTGGCGCAGCGCAGAGTTCATGGCGGCCAGCGCGACAAGCAGGGCGCGAGGATCATCCGCGACTACACTCAGACGGTGAAGGACCTTTTTGACCGTTCTGGCGCGCCGCCCAAGCTGCGGCCCGCGGCCGAGGCTGGCGTGTTGCTGATGATGAACCGCTATGGACGGGACGAAACGGAAGAGGTCCGTTCGGCGCGCTGGGCGCAGGCCGTGAGTTTGTACCCGCCTCTTCGAGGCCCTCGTCGCTCTCTGGCCGCCAGGGCCTTTGCCGCGCTGCGCCGTCTGGCCGGGAGGGTTCGGCCATGACGGCCTCTGGCGCCGCGAGTTCGCCGGCGTCCGCCGGCGCGTCGCTGAAAGCCAGGCTGGGCTGCTGGCTGCACGAGCGCTGGAGGACCGAGTGCGCCCTCAGCCCTTTGCTGTCGCGGTTGACCGGCATCCGGTGGCTGGACCTGTGCAACCGGATCGAAAGACTCGCGCCGGGCAGCGACGACGACGCGCGTGTCTGCGAGTGGGAGTGGACGTCGGCGCTCACGGTCGGCCGCGTCTTCCCCCGCGTCAGCGGCCGGCTGGCGAGCCGGCTGGCGCGCTTGTGGCCGCTTCCCCAGGGCCAGCCCGCGCGGCTGGCGGACGTGGCCGCGCCCCGTGTCAGCGTGGTTCTGCCTGTGTGCGGCCTGGACCGCAAGCCTTGCTTCGAGGCCGTGATGGCGGGTCTGCTGCGCCAGTCTCTGCGGGACATTGAGATCCTCGTCCTGGAGCATTCCAGGCGGCCAGTGTATGGCGACGGGCTCGCCGAGGGCGTTGTCTACCGCCATTTCCCGGCGCCAAGCGACGACGGCTCCGTGTTCAACAAGAGCATGCTCTTCAACGCGGGCGCGCGCCAAGCCAGAGCGCCGTGGCTTCTGCTGCACGATGCGGACATCGCCGTGCCCGCCCGCTATCTTGAGTCGGCTCTGGCCAGGGTTGAGGCCGGATGGGAGGCGGCCAGGCCTATCCGGCTGCTCCTTTACCTGAGCCAGGCGGCCAGCCAGGAGTTTGAGCGCACCGGCGTCCTGCCCCAACGGCCCGAAGTCTGGCAGGTGACGCAAAACTTTCCCGGCGCCTCCACGCTGATCCGCAAAGACATCTACTGGGAGCTGGGGGGGCACGACGAGCGTTTCCGCGGCTGGGGCGGCGAGGACAGCGAGTTCCTCAGCCGTCTGCGCACAAGGCGCATGTTCCTGGGTGGTTTTGCGCCGGCGTTTCACCTGTGGCATCCGCCTGCCCAGGGAAGGGTTTCTGGAGACGGCAACCAGGGGTTGCTGGCCGCGCTGCTGGCTGAAGCGCCGGAGGCGCGCGTGCGGCGTCTCCGAAGCGCGCCGCCCTGAGAGCCGCCTGGAAAGTTGAGGGAATCTGTGTGCGGGGTGTTCGGGACCGTTGGAGAGCCTTTGGGGGCGGTGTTGTCGCGCTGCGCGCGCAGGCTGGCCCATCGCGGTCCAGATGGGTTCGGCGAACACACGGATGCGGAAGCGGGCGTTTACCTCGCTCACTGCCGGCTGGCCATCATCGATTTGACGCCCGCCGGCCAGCAGCCTATGACCAGCGAGGACGGCGCGCTTTGGCTGACATACAACGGTGAGATATACAACTTTCTGGAACTCCGCGACGAGCTTGCCGCGCTCGGTCACGTCTTTGCTTCACGCACCGACTCCGAGGTCATTCTCCACGCTT
>CAYYEE010000470.1:0-3955 GCA_964470775.1 uncultured Planctomycetota bacterium
GCTGGTCACGGGTTCACTGGTCAGCTGCTCCACTTCGGCCCCGCTTACGGGGTCGGTCTCGAAGCGGATAGCTTCAGGAACCCACTCTGGGCGTGACGACATTTTAACTCCTCGTGGCGCGTGAAGCGCCTCTTCTATCGAATGAAACTCGGCGACGTAACGCGTGAGTAGGGCAGGTTCGGCAGTTCGCCCGGCGGCAGGTCGAACGCGCGCTCAAGCTTCACCTCAAGCTCGGGAATGGACTCGATTTTTCCGGAAAGGAAGCCGCGCAGCCGCTCCGATACTGTGTCGAGCCGCGCTACGAGGCCTCCGTAGCGGCGATCGATGACCTCCCAACCAAAAGGCTTGTAGAGGCTGAACCACAGGTCCCGGTGGCGTTTCCACAGAGTCCGGACCGCCTTGCGCAGGCGCGGGATGTCCTCTCCCACGGCCTTCCGCAGGCGCGTGCGGTCGCCCGCGGCATAGGCGGCGGCCAAGTCGGAGCGCAAGGGCGCTTTGAGCGCCAAGGCTGAAGCGAGCGCGGCGGGAAAGGCCAGCCGCGCCCCCTCTCCGCCTTTGCGAGCCGCGGCGGCCAGATCACGGGCGACCGCTTCGTAGTGCGCGCGCAGCTTGCGCGTGTCCACATTTGGGTCCAAATACGCCAGCAACGGGTCCTGCCACAACAGCCACTTGCTGGCGTTTGAATTGGACCGGGCTGGGTCTTTGAGGTCTGGCACGCCATCCAAGCCGGACGCACGAACCCAATCATCGAGATCCGCGTCGCAAGACCCCACAAAGTTGGCGCGAATGGCGGCCGCGTCCGCGGCGCCGGTCCACGCCAATTCGGCAAATCGCTGCAGACCTGGCAAGGCGCTGAAGACGTCGCACTCCATGCCGCCGTCACCCCACATTGTCATGAACACCTCACGGACGCCTTTTTCGCGACAGGCGGCCATGCAGGCGTCTGTGACCGTGAAGCTGAAGGGCAAGGCGGCCCAGAAGCGGTTCCAGGTCCAAATGCCGCCAGCGACCAGAGGCTCCGACCCCAGCGCGCGGTGTCGTTCAATCCAGTCGCAGTAGAAATCCTTGTCCAGATGGTAGTAGTCCCAGTACACGAGTTGGACGCCCGTGGGGATTCGGCTGGCCACCTCCGGCGGGATGACGCACTCCTTGTCGTAGTAGCCATGCGTCTTGGAGCCGAGCCGGAAGTACATGTCGCTCCATATCATGGGTTTGAGGCCCAGACTGGAGCAGATGTCGCGTACGCGCGCCAGGTGGCCGTTAAGAATCTCGAAGGCGGGCTTCTCGCCGTGGAGCTGCTTGTAGCGGCCCGAACCGATCCCCGCGGCTTCATCCATGCCGATGTGAATGCGCTTGGAGCGGAAAGGCGCGCTGGCGGCGCGTATCATCTTCTCGATCAGCGCGTAGGTGGCTGGCTCTTCCGCGATGAGCACTTGCTCCGTGTCGCGAACCTTCTCGAAGGCGGGCCATTGCAGTATCTGCGCCAGGTGCGCCAGCGTCTGGATGCAGGGCATCATCTCGATGCCGAAGAGCGAGGCGTAGTCATCAAGCTGCTTAAGTTCCTCCGCTGTGTAGCGGCCGCGCAGGTAGCCAAAAAAGGGCTCGCCCGGGATCTCGTAGGTGTCCTCGGTGTAAAGCATCGCCATATTGATGCCCATCAGCGCGAGCCGGCGCAACAGAGCGCGGAAGGCGCCGGGCAGCAGCACCCCGTTCCGCGACACGTCCACCATGACGCCAAGCGTGTCAAACGGGGGACTCTCGCTGAAGGAGCCGGCGCCGGACGCCTCGCCCATCAATCGTCCCAAGGCCCGAAAGGCGTCAATCGGGCGCGTGTAGCGAACCGTGAGATCGCGTGCCTTGGCCACCGCCAAGCGGGCCGGACCGGAGGCATTTTTCTCGAAGCGAAGTTCTTTGCAGCCGCGGCCCTGTGCAAAGCGCTTCGGGAACTGGGCCATGATTTCCCTCAACCCGGCGCGGAGTTCCTCCGGCGAGGAGGCCAGGTCAATGGCGAAACGGCGCATCTCGTTGCTCCTAATGGGTGCAAAAAAGGGATTATACCAGTTGCGCAGAGAAAAGGGGGGAAAGGCCGGATGGGCTATTGTGAAGGGAAGAGAAGCCATGCCGCCTGACGGTTGCTGACGGCATGGCTGGGGGGCGGTTCCTACTCGATTCCCGCGGCTTGTCGCATGGCCGCCGAGGGAGGGCCGAGGTAGTCCTCCATTCCGCGGCTCTCGTGGTACCAGCGTGAGAATCGCACGGCAAAGGGATCGCAGTCTTTCAGCAGCGCGTCTCGCTGGCCGCACAGTTCCAGTGCCTTCTTGACAGCATCGGCGTCCGCGCCCTTGCTCTCACGCGCCTGGGCCATCGCATTCATGATGCGAACCTGAAGGGCGGTGTAGTCGTAGCCGGTCCTGATGAAGGCCACGCGCTGGCGGAACACTTGGGGGCCGGCCGCGGCCTTCGCCTCTGCGGCGTGGAGCAGCAGATTGGCCTCTGCCATCAGCTCCGCGTTGTAGACGTTCCGATACACGGAAACCGCCTGGCGCGCCATGGCTGAGGAGTGCTTGATCTGAGCGAGGGTTGCGTCGTGGGCCTCCTCCATAAGGTTGAAGTACGCCTCGATGTCGCCGGCCGAGGGACCGAACCCACGCGCGTAGTAGTCCTTCAGGATCGCTTCTCCATCCTGGAGTGGGTCGTAGCCGAGTTGAGCGAAGAGGTAGTACTGTACGCCTTGCGTCGCCCAGCACATCGGCAGAGTGTCGATTTCGAGACCCACGCACTTGTTTTCGGCCAGAAAGCGGAAGTCCTTGATCGTGCGGCGCAGGGAGATGGTGGGCAAGCCAAGGAAGCCGCCCGAATAATGGAACAGGTTGGGGCGGAAGACCATGCTTGAAGCCTTCTGCGCCCACGCTTGCCAGCTTTCCCGCTCGGCGCGCGTCGTGGCGTCGCCGGCCAAGGGGAAGTGGCCCACGTAGCCGATCGCGATGTTGGGCTCAAGGGTCTCAGCGACGGGGGGAGACCGGTAGGCGCTATAGGCATAGGCGCCCACCCAGACCTCGCGATCCGGGAAACGCTGCCTGAGGCCACGGGCGAGAATGTTCCAGAACTTGACGTAGCGGTCCGTGAGCGCGACGCCGCCCATGATCTGGGGACCGCCTGGGTGGTCCCAGGCCCGGCACTTCTCGCACGTGCAGAAGCCGGGTCCGTCATTGGGAGATGCGCTGGCCATAATGAGAGAGGGGTCATTCCTGAACGCCCTCTCCGCGTTTTCAAGCCATTGCGCCCAGACAGCCGGATTGCTTACGCACAGCTTGACGTCCATGGGCCGGGTCTGCGGGACGCGCTTGCCGTTGGGCAGAAGCGCGAAGTAGTCCGGGTGTTGCTCATGATACGCGTCCCACCACTTGGTGAACGCGTGGCCGCCGACAAAACGATAGGAGAAGAGCGTGACTCGCTGCTGCTTGAACCATGCGGCGGCCTGCTTTTCCAGATCCCCTCCGTAGCTTCCTCGCCAGAGCTTGCGCTGGCGGAACTGGGGATGGAACCGGTACTCGAAGGCGGGGAGGGTGATGGTGGGGCGCTGGAGGATGTCCTCGCCGAGAGGCCCCGGCCAGAGCCGGCGCACGCCAAGGTACCGGTCAAGGAAGGTGTAGACGGCGTTGGCGGAGCCGTGTTCGACCTGGATTCCGCTTACAACAAGGTCGCGGCCGAGAATGGCGAGATGCTGGCCGTTGCAAACGATGAGAATCTCTTCGGGGAGCTTGAGGTCGAGCGACACGCCCGGAAAGAGCCTGTCCAGGCTGGGCTGGCGGCCAATCCAGATCGCGCTGGGCGGAGCGGCGGCGGGGGCGGCGGTCAAGACGCCCGGTCGCGCGCCGCATGTCTTTTCAATACAGCGCGCCAGCTCCTCGGCGGCCAACGCGGCCTCGGGACCGGCGGTGGAGGCAAGGATGAT
>CAYYEE010000471.1:0-3941 GCA_964470775.1 uncultured Planctomycetota bacterium
CAGAGGCGGACGATCTGGCCGAGGAGATGGAACGCTTTGGGGACATGGCGCTGGCGGGGATCGTGTCGTGGTCAGCAGGCGCGTCCGGCGGCCGGCGCGAGCGCGTGGCGTCTTTGGACGACGTGCGCGCGGGCAAGTGGCTGGCCATGGACGACCTCGTCCTGGTGCCAGGCGCGGGGCAGAAGCCGGATGAGGCGGTGACCGACCTGCTCAATGTGTGCGAAGCGGCGGGGGTGGGACTCTACGCGCCGCTGGGCTTCTTCTCGGACATGGCTGGCCCAACGGAGGAGGTGGACCTGCTGGGCCGCAGGCTGGCGCGCTTGCGCGACGCGCGGCTGGGACGGGTCTATGCCGTGGTGAAGCGGGCGATGGACGTGGTCGTGGCCGCGGCGGGGCTCGTGGTGGGCGCGCCGCTTTGGCTGGCCATCGCGGCGGTCATCCGCTGGCAGGGGCACGGGCCGGTCTTCTTCGCGCAGAAGCGCGCCGGGCTGCACGGCCGGCTGTTCCGCATCTACAAGTTTTCGACCATGATCGCCAACGCGGAGGACCACCTGCCGAGCTTGGTGGACCTGGACAACTTGGCGCTGCCGGGCTTCAAGATGGCCAACGATCCGCGCGTGACGCCGTTTGGCCGGTGGCTGCGCAGGACGGGTCTGGACGAGGCGCCGCAGTTGTGGAACATCCTGAAGGGGGACATGTCGCTGGTGGGGCCGAGGCCGGAGATTGCGCGGTTCGTGCAGCGCTACACCGCGCGGCAACGCAGGCGGCTTAAGGCCAAGCCTGGGCTGACGGGCTTGCAGCAGGTGGAGGCGCGGGGCACGCCGCTGGCCGCGGGCGTGGATTATGACCTGGCCTATATGGCGCAACCGTCGCTGTGGCGGGACCTGGCGATTCTTTGGCGGACCGTGGGCGTCATCTTGCGCGGGGATGGGGTGTCGTAGCAGTGGACACGCTGTCGGGCAGGCCGGACACGTCCGACGGGCGGCGCGAGTTGGGGAGTCGCTACACGACCGTGAACGCAAACAGCGTCGCGTTGCGCATGGTGAAGCGCAGGGCGACTGTGGGCGAGGCGGGGAGGCGGTCCTTGCCGCCCCAGCGGACGATCTTGTTGGCGTGGTCGCCGTTGAGCAGGCAGCACTTGTCCAGCGTCATGCCGGGCACGGGCTTGTAGGCGCTGTCGAGGACTTCGACGCGGATCTCGCCGGTCATGCCTGTGCGGAAGTTGAGGGCGAGGCGGCCGGCTGGGGCTTCGAGGCTGATCGTCATGAACTCGGCCGGGCTTTCGCACGAGACGCCGGCCAGCCGGTCGCGGTCCCACAGCGCCCAGTGGTAGGAGCCGGCGGGGCGGCGTTTGGCGATGGTCTTGACAGCATTGTGGAGGCAGCTCGTGTGGCCGATGGGCAGGCCGATGCGCGCGCCGCCTTCGAGGGGCGTGAGGCCGCACCCCGGGCAGACGAGGCCTGTGGGACTGCCGGTGATGTCTTCGGGCGCGAGAAAGGGCTCGCCGCAGCGATGCCAGGCGCGGGCGTCGAGGCTGGCGTAAGCGGCGCACTGGAAGTTGTCCGCGTTCTTGCGGTAGATGGCGGGGAACAGGAAGTGGAGGTCGGGGTTGCGGGGGTACACGGTGTAGCCGTTGGTGTAGATGTCCTCTTGCAGCGAGTCGGACACGAGGCAGGGCTGGGGCCGGGGCCACGAGGTGAAGTCGTCGGTCTCAGAGACGCCGATGGCGCGGCGGTCGTAGTAGATATAGCGGAAGAAGCCGATGTACTTGCGGCGGGCAGGGTCGTAGCGGGCCACGGTCTGCGTGTCGCTCATATAGCGGGGGACCAGGGCGCCGGGGATGGGCTGCCAGTGGATGCCGTCGGGCGACTGGGCGCCTTCAACTTGCTCGTCAGGATTCTCGGGCGTGCGGCCGCCAAAGCCGATCAGCTTGTATGGGTTGCGCGGGTCGGAGGGGTCTTTGAAGACCGTGAGGCCGTGGCTGCGGCGGCCGGGGGGCGGGTAAACGACGTTCTTGGGACGGTTCTTGGAGCTAGCCGGGCCGCGCAGGCGGGGGAGCTTCCACTCGACGCCGTCCTTGGACTCGGCGTAGCAGAGGCAGGAATCGAGGTCGTGGCCGTAGGCGGGGGGGATGACCTCGTACCACATGCGGTAGAGGCCGTTGTCCAGGAGGACGGTGAAGAAGTGGTCGGCCCAGCCCATCTCCTGGGTGTGGCCGATGCGCATGGGGATGACGCTGGGCTTCTGCATGGAGAAGGCAGGGTTCCCGGAGTTGACGTTCACGTAGCGCACGGCGAAGTCGCCGCCAACGCGCGTGTACGCGGGGCCGGAGGTGGGGCGGAGGAGGATGGGCGTGGCGAAGAGGACGGGTTGGCGTTTGGCGATCTTCAGGGTTCGTGGTCCGCTGTAGCAGGTCATGGGGGGCTCCGATTAGGGGGTCCTGGGGTTCTGGGGCTTGGGCTCTGGGGTTTGGGTTCCTGGCCTTGGCCGTTCCGAAGCCCGAAGACCCGAAGTCCGAGAACCCTTGTCTCACTTCCCCAACATGGAAGGCTCGTCAACAGGGGCGATAGAGATGATGCCGTGTTCGCAGGAGCGTGTGTCGAACTGCCTCCATCGTGGGACTGGGGGGACATACTTCATAGTGTACTCGTTCGAGGCGTAGACGATGAGCGCGCCGCCTTGCTTGACGCAGGCAGTCAGCGCGTCCAGTGTGGGCTGTGGCAGATAGGACAGGCTGTGCTTGGGCGTGACAAGGGCCTTGTATCCGCCGAAGAACTCTGCGTCCTGGACTATGAGCATGGCCGCGAGAATGGCGATGACGGCGGCGGCAACGAGAAGATCCATCAGCGCAAACGTGCGGTCGAGCCCCCGCGTGGGGATGGGACGCAATCTCAGCGCGTTCATGGTTGTCCGCTCTTCGCGCTGGCAGGGGCGGGGGCGCTGCTTTCGATGGCTCGGCGAAAGCAGAGAAGATCGAGGCGCTCGGCCGGGGTGAGTCTGCGGACGAAAACGCCCGCGCAGAGGCGCTGGACAGCGAAGCCCTCGGCGATGAGGCGCGCGAGGGCGTGCTTGATGGGGGTGCGACTGAAGCCGGACTCGCGGGCGAAGGATTCCTCCTTGAGCTGGTTCCCCGGCAGGTCTTGGCCGTGGAGAATGGCGTCCCGCACGGCCACATAGGCCAGCTCGTCCCGCTGGCCCTGTGAGGGCACGGGGGGCGCGGCGGTTGAAGCAGGAGGGTTCATGATCGGTGTCCTACAGGTGAGGGTCATGGCCCGCGCCGTCGCGCGGACAATATTGTACCTAAATGAAATCCTGTATGAGAGTGTGGCACACGGACAACCGATGTCGAGAGATTTTTTGAGTAGAGTTCTTGGCTGACGTGAGGCTTTCGTGTTTGCGCAGCGATGGTTGCGCCAGCGTATGGGTTGAATGCGGCGACGTCGGTGGAACCCCTACAATTGGGGCCTCGCCAGACTGTCAGGGGCGCCGGTAGTGGGGGACCATCCAGGACGCGCGTTTGGGTATTTGGTGAGAGGGGCTTGCGCGCCGGTTGAGTTTCGGCTTGGCTGCGCCACTGCCGAGCGCTCGAGGGGCTTACTTCTTTCACGGCAATTGTTAAGGCGCAATCGGTATTCGCCGATGTTTAATCATGGATCGGGTCGAGGCGCCGGTGGATTTGGATTGCTTTCTCGGCTCGGCAAGGTTGGACAGGGGCAGGTCGTTGGCGACCAGCAATTCTTCAGCGCCATGACGGCCGGCAGGGATCCGCGCGGAGCGCAGACGGATCGGCGGCCGTCCGAACGCACATAGAGCGGGGACGTCAGGTTCCTGCCGCGCTGGGCGGCGGAACGTTCCCCCTGTACCCGCGCCACGAGTCTTTGATGCGAGTCTTGACGGTCGTCTCGTGCGTGATTCTCGCGGGCTGCGCAAGTCCACAGCGC
>CAYYEE010000472.1:0-3923 GCA_964470775.1 uncultured Planctomycetota bacterium
GCCCCACCCGCCGCATGGGCCACCACCTCGACGCGCACACCTTCCCCGAACTCCTGGCCAAGCGCTACCACAGCCATTTCATACAGGTCTTCGCCGGCCTGCTCATTTTCTTCTTTATGCCGCTCTACGCCGCCGCCGTGCTCATCGGCGGCGCCGAGTTCATCTCCACCCAGTTCAATCTCGGCTACAACGCCGCCCTGATCATCTTCGCCATTGTCGTGGCCGCCTACGTCATCACCGGCGGGCTCAAGGGCGTCATGTACACCGACGCCCTCCAGGGCGCCATCATGTTCATCGGCATGGCCATCCTGCTGGCCTGGACCTACATCCAACTCGGCGGCCCGGTCCAGGCGCACCACGACCTCACCGCCATGAAAGACCAGGCGTTTGTGGGCTTCAAGGCCATGGGCCAGCAGGGCTGGACCGCCATGCCCAAGTTCGCCTGGGGCGACAAGAGCGGCCAGCTCTGGTGGATCGTCGTGTCCACGATCACCATGGGCGTGGGCATCGGCGTGCTGGCCCAGCCCCAGCTCATCGTGCGCTTCATGACCGTCAAGTCCAAGCGCGACCTGAACCGCGGCGTCCTGGTCGGCGGCGTCTTCATCCTGTGCATGACCGGCGTGGCTTTCACCGTGGGCGCGCTGAGCAACCTGTACTTCTACAAGTATGAGACGGTCAAGGGCAAGCTGCTGGGTGTGACGGAAAAGGCGGACGTCATCGCCAAGAAGGAGCGCGGCATCGAGGCCAAGATCCCCTGCACGCTGTTGCACATCGACACCACCGGATCGGGCATGGCCGACACCACGGTCGTCTATCGCGGTGTGGGCAAGGCCGAGGCGATCATGCCCAAAGCCGAGATCGCCGGCCTCGCCCCAGGCGCCAAGCCGGCCGATCTCATCAAGCAGGACGTGGCGGTCCATCCGCGCTCGGCCTCCTTCACGCGCGCCGTGGTCCAGGCCGGCTTCACCCCCGATGGAACGCCCATCTACGCCTTCAACACGGACAGCATCATCCCCACATTCATCACGTCCGCCCTGCCAGGGTGGTTCGGCCTGGTCTTCCTGCTGACGCTGCTTAGCGCGGCCATGAGCACCTTGTCGAGCCAGTTCCACACCATGGGCACGGCCGTGGGCCGCGACGTATACGTCACCATCACCGGCCGCCACGGCAGCAGCGTCGCCATCACGCGCGCCGGCGTCATCATCGGCATCATCATCGCCCTCATCCTGGGAAACGTGACGCGCGGCGGTTACATCGTCGCGCGGGCCACATCCATCTTCTTCGGCTTGTGCGCCGCCGCCTTCCTGCCCGCGTTCGTGGGCGGCCTCTTCTTCCGCCGCGCCAACAAGGCCGGCGCCATCGCCTCCATGATCGCCGGCGCCCTGGTCAGCGGGTTCTGGCTGCTCTTCGTCAAGGACGCCGAGGCGCGCGCCGTAGGGCTGTGCTTCTCCCTCTTTGGCAAGTACTCGTTGTTCGAGACACACCCCACGTGGCCCGTCGTGGACCCTCTGTTCGTGTCTCTCCCGTTTTCGCTCATCGTGATGATCGTCGTGAGCCTGCTGACCAGGCCCATGGACAAGGCCCACGTGGATTACTGCTTCGGCGGCCCCAAGCCCGACGGCCATCCCGCGACAGCCCCGGCCGCGCCAGCGCAAACCAACGCTTGATCTGCCGGACAGGCCGGACGGGACGGTCATGTCCGACGCGGCATCAACACGCAGCCCGTTAAAAAAGACACCGCGTCGGCCGGGACATGGCGCCTCAGCCCGCCAACGGCGGGATCGCAACGTGTCCCCGGAACAGACGCGACATTTTCAACGGGCCGCTAGAGCCCCAGCAGCCGCGCCGCGTTACCCCAGAACAACCGGCGCTCGCGATCTTCGCCCAGCCCCAAAGCGCGCAAAGCCGCGATTGTCTGCTTCTGCCCCTCCCACGGCGAATCGGACCCATACACCAGGTAGTCCGCGGGGTGCTCGGTCATGAACCGGCGGAACAGACCCGCCGTCATGCAGTTGGCGCAATAGGACGGATCCATGTACACCGGCCGGCCCAGCAGCCACCTCTCCGACTCCTCCCAGTCCTCCCACGCGCCAAGATGCGTGGTGACCATCTTCAGATCGGGAAACGCCGCCAGGACCTTGGCCGTGCGCGCGGGGTCGGCGACGCGGTCGCGGGGGTAGGCCAGGTCAAAGCCGGTGTGCATCAAGACGACCAACCCCGTCTCCTGCGCCGCGCCATACACCGGCCACACGCGCTCGTCGGCCATATCGAACTGCTGGTAGTAGGGGTGCAGCTTCAGCCCGCGGAATCCCTCGTCCCGAATCGTCCTGACGCGCTCCGCGGCGTCTGGATCGAGGGGGTAGACCGAAGGGAACGGGATGATGCGGTCCGAGGCGATCTGGCGCGACCAGTTGAGGATGGGCTGAAACTGCGAGGGCTTGGTGGCGATGGAGCACACCACCGAGATCTCCACGCCCGCCTCGTCCATGGACCGCAGCAGCCCGGCCACGGTACCGTCCGTCAGCCCCTTAATGTCGCCCTGCTTCTCCAAATGCGCCATGGCCCGGCCGGCCAGTTCGTCCGGGAAAGCGTGGGCATGTATGTCAATCACGCGCATGGCGGCCGTCCTGTCCCTCTCCCTGGTTCCGTGGACACGCTGCGATCCCGCCGTTGGCGGGCCGAAGCGCCATGTCCCCCCCGTTCTTGACGGTTCCCTTCCTCCAACCACCGCGGCGCCGTCTGCCGTTCCCAAGCCCCGGAGCCCGAAGCCCGGGAACCCGCCTTACCCCTGCTTCTTGCGCAAATCCACCACACGCACGGCTTTGCCCTCGGTGCGCGGCAGCGACCCCGGCTCCACCAGCGTCACCTTGGGCGAGACGCTCAACGCCTGCGTCAACTTCTGCTGGATGTCGTCGGCCAGTTTCTTCAGGTTCTTCATCTCGTCCGAAAGCAGGTCTTCGGTGATCTCGATCTTCACTTCCAGCGTGTCCAGCGCGCCCTGGCGGTCTACCACGATCTGGTAGTGCGGGTGCGTGCCCTGCGTCTCCAGGAAGCAATGCTCGATCTGCGTGGGGAACACGTTGACGCCGCGGATGATGAGCATGTCGTCCGTGCGGCCAAAGGTGCGCGCCATGCGGACCTGCGTCCGGCCGCAGGCGCACGGCTCGCGATGCAGCGACGTGATGTCGCGCGTGCGGTAGCGCAGCACCGGGCACGCCTCGCGCGTCAGGCTGGTCAGCACCAGCTCGCCGCGCTCGCCTTCGGGCAGGACCTCGCCCGTCTCCGGGTCCACGATCTCGGGATAGAAATGATCTTCGAAGATGTGCAGCCCGCATCGGGCGCTGCACTCGCCGCTGACGCCCGGGCCGATCAGCTCGCTCAAGCCATAGTTGTCAAAGCCTTCCAGACCGTAGACTTCTTTCATGGTCTGGCGCATGTTCTCGGACCACGGCTCTCCGCCGAAGCAGCCGGCGCGCAGATGCGTGTCGCGCGTCAGGTCCACGCCCTCTTTGCGCGCGGCCTCGCAGAGGTGGATGGCGTAAGACGGCGTGCAGACCATGTGCGTCACGCCCAGATCGCGGATGAGCATGATCTGCCGGGGCGTGTTGCCCGCCGACGCCGGCACCACGGTGGCGCCCACGCGCTCGATGCCGTAGTGCAGCCCGAACCCGCCCGTAAACAAGCCGTAGCCAAACGCCACCTGCACGACGGAATCCTGCGTCACCCCCGCCATGGTCAGAAACCGCGCGCACAGGTTCGACCACGTCTCCAGGTCGCCCTTGGTGTACGAAACCACCGTCGGCTTGCCAGTCGTGCCCGACGAAGCGTGCACGCGCACCACGTCCCTGCGCGGCGTGGCCAGCAGGCCAAAGGGGTAGTTGCGCCGGAAGTCATCCTTCATCGTGAACGGAATGCGCCGGATG